>CALESU010000034.1 GCA_937914905.1 uncultured bacterium | reverse complement strand
AGGCAATTCTACTTGGAATATTAGCTTTCATCAAACCGGTAATCACGTCAACAGAAGGCCGCTGAGTGGCAAGAACCAAATGAATTCCCACAGCCCGAGCTTTCTGAGCAATACGAGTTACCATATCTTCTACATCATTTGCAGAGTGCATCATGAGATCTGCAAGCTCATCAATCACAAACACGATATACGGTTTGGGCGTGACATCGGGAAGTTTGTTAAAGGTTTCAAGATTACGCGCTCCATGAGACGCAAGTTCTTTATATCTGGCTTCCATCTCTGCGACAGACCATCGGAGCGCCGAAACGACTTTTGCTGGATCATTGATAACTTCAGTTAAAAGATGCGGTGATCCATTGTACTGGACCATCTCGACTTGCTTAGGATCAACCAATATCATACGTAGTTCATCAGGGCGCGTGCGCATCATAAGCGTGGTAATCCATGCATTCAACATAACGGATTTTCCTGATCCAGTGGTACCCGCAACGAGGATGTGGGGCATTTTTGAAATACTTGCAGAAAGCGGTTTACCTGCAACATCAAATCCGAGGGGCAC
The DNA here is from genome assembly GCA_937914905.1 of uncultured bacterium. Lineage (GTDB taxonomy): Bacteria > Patescibacteriota > Microgenomatia > UBA1406 > GWC2-37-13 > UBA1450. The sequence goes on along the minus strand of CALESU010000034.1, from coordinate 6,413 downwards.
AAGCAATGGATCTCCTCCTCGTTTTGCGAGATCTCCCTCCTTAAAGAGTTGTCTGAGCGAAACAATTTGAGGTGTAATGTTTGGAATTTCAATTCCTACGAGCGATCTTCCGGGAATGGGAGCTTCGATACGTACTTGACCCGTGGGCGCAGCAAGCGCGAGCGCTAAATCATTTGCAAGTGAGGTAATTTTGGAAAGCTTTGTGCCCATCGTGATCTCAATAGCATATTGTGTTACCGTAGGGCCGAAATTGACTTCAGCAACTCGAGTCCGGATTCCGAAACTATCCAATGTTTTTTCGATGGTGTGAGCGTTTGACTTAACATCTCCGCGATCTGCTTCGGCTTGTTTCACATCATTGAGGAGTGTAATAGGTGGATACACCCACGTGGTCGAATCACTTTGCGCAACCGGCTTTATGGCGAATGCATTTTTATCGACGTGACCCTGTGCGTCTGGTCCCGTCACCATAGGCTTTGGTGCGACTTGAACTTGAACGGGCTTTGGTTTGTCTAATACCGTTTGGTCTCGGATAAATAATTCTCCCTTATCCTGTTTCGCCAGGTCTTTTTCATCTTTATTTTTTCCCGCAAAAGATGGAAGGGGGATATGTTTTAAGCTTACAAAAAGAGGTGAAAATATTTTGACAAATACTGCCATAACAACGTCAATTGAGGTATCGAAAAATAAGACAAGTCCTACAATAAGAAATAAAATAAGAATAGATAGTGCGCCTATAGGGCTAAAATCAGTTTGAAGATTTTCATATATTTGCTTTCCCCATGAGCCAGACTGAAACAAGCCGATGAGCGAAATAAAGAGGACAAACGAACCAACGGTAAGATTAAATCTGACAAACTTCAGTTTTTTCCCATTAAAACAATGCCCTGACAACAGTATTACGATAAGAGGAAGAAAGAGAGATAGAGCGCCAAATAATAGGACTGTTTGGTCATATACTTGAGATAATACTCTGCCTCGGATGGTGGGAACAAAGAGCTGGAGAAATGAAGCAAGGAGAATGATTCCTATCATCAATAAAAAAAATCCAAGTAGATTGAGGATTGTTTTAAAACCAATTTTTGGCAGTCTTCTCTTTTTTTTTCTACCCATAGGGATTAGTATACAACAAAGACGTTCTGTCGTGAGATTCACGTATACTTGTAATAAGCATATTTATGGCAATCATTCGCACACTCGGATCATTCATAGTTGTAATGGTTGTTTTTCTGGGCTTGTGTCTAGGATTGCTGGTAACTTCCCATGCTCTTCCGATAAGCCGAGCGAATGCTAATATGGGCTTATCTGCTCAGACCTTATCACAAGAAGGACTCTACCCCATGTCAGGCTTCCCGTTCCGACCTATCGCCCTTGACAACTTTACCGAATCACTCATGGTAAATATTGCATACTCTGCTCACAATGCTGACTCGCTTAAAGCTTCCCTTATTAACCTGCGATATGAAAAGCCAGGGGGAGAATTGAATCAAATTCAAAATCTGGAAGCACTAACTTCTGGAAGTGCGGTGCCGAATACGGGATATGAACGGTATTGGCATGGATATCTTGTGTATCTTCGCCCTCTGCTTGCTGTCGTTCCTTATTCGATGGTTCGAATAGTTCTGACATCGATCCTCTCCATTGGACTCATTTGGTTTCTGATTCTCGCCTATCGAAAACTGGGAATTGCGTTTACCATTTCCATGACTATTGGTCTTCTTGCTGCTGACGTGATCTTTTTGGGACAATCCATGCAGTTTGCCCATGTATTTATTATTGGTCTTTATGCGAGTATATTTATCCTTTACAAAAAAAGTGGCGATCAATCATTATTCCTTCTTTATTTCCTCGTAGGAGCTCTCACTTCGTTTATCGATCTCTTAACAGCTCCACTTGTTACATTGGGTTTAATCCTTGTCACGGCAACTTATATGAAATCATGGAATGTCCGATCCATCCTTTTGCACTGTGTTTCATGGGGAGTTGGATATGTACTCATGTGGGCTTCCAAATGGATCATTGTGGGAGTTCTCTATAATCCGCAAGCAATACAAACTGCGCTCGAGCAAATACTCAATAGAACAGTAAATAAGGCAGACGCAGATTTTAGTCATGTGCGAACGCTTCAGCTTAATATGATGCAACTCATTGGATATCACAAAACCAACAAGATCTTGGATTTGTTTGCAGGACTCAGTGTGATTGGAATATGGCTTCGATACTTCAAGTGGCGAAGTAATACTTTTGCCTCTATTGCACCTTGGGTATTGGTAGGGATCATCCCCTACTGCTGGTATTTAATTGCCGCAAATCACTCATACCTCCATGTATGGTATACCTATCGAGCTCAATTTATGAGCCTTGTAAGTGGTTTCATCATCTTGTCTCTTACGATGGATCGCGCACGGTTCAAACACGATTTTGTACAATTATTGAGGGGAAGGATGTTTTCTCGAAAGACAAACTCCAATCATGAAAAGCGAACGAATAAAGTCTCCTAAGGTGATTTTTTTACCGTGGTTCACGCTCCGTGGATAATAATGGATGGGTACTTCGACAATCTTCGTATGAAGAGAAAGTGCTCGAGTGAGTTCAATCTCGAAAGCAAATCCACGTTCTTTGCTGTAATTCACAATGTGCTTTGATAGCGAATGATGCCAGGATTTGTACCCTGTCGGTTGATCCGTAAGGTTTGTCCCAAAAGCATGATTAACAAGATAAGTAAGGGTTCTCCCGCCCAAGTAAAAAAATAGGTTTGCATTATAGTTGTGGTACATTCCTGCTCCTAAAATACGTGATCCATATACCGATTTGATTTTTGGGTCTTTATAACAAGACAAGATTGCAAGGTAGTCAATCGGGTCATACTCAAGATCTGCATCTTGAACAAGTATGACTTCCCCTTTAGCAGAACCGATTCCGGCTCGAAGCGCCCCTCCTTTACCTTCGTTTTGTTTGAGGTGAATGATGGTGAGATTTGAATGCTTTTCACGGCTTAAATCCAAAAGGTCTTGTGTATTATCTGTAGAACCATCATTAACCACAATCACTTCTTTTTTCCATCCCGGAATCTCTGTTAAAAAAACATTCTCTAAACAACGCAGTATGTATTGAGATTCATTATATGCCGGAATGATTATGGAGACGGTTTTTTGCATAAGAAATAGTGTACCACTAGTTATTCATGTTTCGCACAAAAAAACCCGCGACGTTTCCGTCACGGGTTTTTACGTTTTACGAGGTTAGTGTCTTATCTTCTCCTATCGTCTCGTCTTGGACCTCTTCGATCATCCCCTCCTCGTGAAGGGTAAGGTCTTCGGTCAGGGCCTCCTGATCGAGGTCTATCATATCCTCCACCACCGCCTCCTCGAGGACGATCTCCTTCGGGGGAGTCAACGATAGTGACCGGTGTCCCATCAGGGAGCATAGTCATAACGAGATTAATTCTTCCTTGTGAGTCGATCTCTCGAACTTTTACTTTGACCTTATCTCCCACTTTGACGATTTCTTCAGGATTATTGACAAAGCTTGAGCTCATTTTTGAAACATGTACCAATCCTTCTTTTCCGGGAAGGACTTCGACGAATGCTCCAAATGGCATTAAGCGTTTGACTTCTCCTTCGAACTCTTCACCTACTTCAACTTGACGAATGAGGCCGTTTATCATTTCAATTGCTTTTTGGACTTTGAGTTGATCCACTCCGGCAATCGTGACTTGTCCATCATCGTCAACATTTATGTCTGTTTCGGTAATCGCGATGATATTACGAATGGTCTTTCCACCAGGTCCAATGACCAACCCAATAAGCTCTGTTGGAACTTGGAGTGTTTCAATTTTTGGTGCATATTGAGAAATCTCAGCGCGTGGTGCAGGGATTGTTGCATTCATGACATCAAGGATCTTGAGTCGTGCTTTTTTGGCTCGTTCAAGAATCTCATCAATCATGACGTCGGTAAGTCCCGTGTTTTTGATATCAAGTTGAATTGCAGTTACACCTTCCGTTGTTCCGGTGACTTTGAAGTCCATTTCTCCTGAAAAGTCTTCAATTCCCATGATGTCTGTCAGAATCACATATTTATCTTCCGATTCGGACATAAGTCCCATTGCGATTCCAGCAACCGGTCTTTTGATCGGTACTCCTGCATCCATAAGAGATAGTGATGATCCACAGGTTGAAGCCATTGATGTGGAACCATTGGATGTCATAACTTCTGAAACGATTCTGATCACATATGGAAACTCATCTTCTGTGGGAAGAACAGGAAGCAATGCTTTTTCAGCAAGCGCTCCGTGCCCAATCTCACGGCGATTCGTGAATCCAATTCTTCCCGTTTCTCCTACAGAGTAAGGAGGGAAGTTGTAGTGATGCATATATCTTTTTACTTCTTGCCCTTCTGGACCGTCGATTAGCTGTTCCAACCCAGGAGCACCCAGTGTCAATACGGAAAGCACTTGAGTTTGTCCTCTTTGGAATAGTCCTGTTCCATGGGTTCTTGGCAATAAACCAACTTCAGCAGATAGTGCACGAATTTCGTCTAAACCGCGACCGTCAATACGCACATGCTCATTGATGGTTTTGGTGCGAATTTGTTGCTTTGCAAGATAATCGAATGCTTCTCCGATTTGTTTTGCCGAGTAAGTCTCTTCACCTGTCTTTTCTTGGACACCTTTGACAAGGACATTGATGAATGATCCATCATCAAACTCTCGCTCTGTTTTATAGGCAACAAGTTTGGCGATGTCTTCTGCAAAATCAGATACGATGAGTTTCTTGAGTGTAGGATCTATTAAATCTTCAGATGCTGTTTCTTTGGGTAAACCCATTTCTGTTCGTAGCTCATTCATGAATGCAATAATCTCTTTGTTGTGTTTTTTCGCAATCTGAATACCTTCTTTAATAATATCTTCTGAAAGCTCATGAGCTGCTGTTTCTATCATGACAACTTTTTCTTCATTTGAGCTTACGAATAAATCAAGCTTTGCATGCATTCGTTGATCTTGTGAAGGATTCACGACGAATGAGCTTGTGCCATTTTCCTCAATGTATCCGATTTGCGTGGCACTGATAGGGCCATTCCAAGGAGCTGGAGAAAGATGGATTGCAACGGATGCTGCGATTGTTGCGAGCACTTCAGGAGCGATCGTATTATCAACGGACATTAGGGTAGCAACTACCTGTACTTCTCGGCGATACGTTTTTGGAAAAAACGGACGAATCGAGCGATCAATAATTCGGCCTTTCAAAATTGCCTCATCAGTTGGCTTTCCTTCGCGTTTGACCCAACGAGATCCTTTAATAACTCCTCCTGCGTACAGTTTTTCAACATATTCGACAGAAAGAGGGAAGTAATCAATATCATTCTTCTCTTTTCCCAAGGTCGCAGTGAGAAGGATGCATGTGTCTCCCATACGGGCAAACACAGAAACGGTCGCGGCGTTGGCGAGTTTTCCAAATTGTAACGTAAGCGTTCTTCCATCGATATCGATGGTTTTTTCAGTGTATTTCATACACGGTGTTTAGGGGTGCGGTTGTTTCGATCGTAAAGAAGTAACATGCCGGAGATTACGTGTCGCATCCCAGTGCAAGCTTGTTTTAGCACCTTTTCACCCTTTATGAAGATTCTAAAATAAACCTGTCTGAGATTGACAGAACCGATACGTACGTTTTCTCTACTATCTACCCGCAATTAGTAATTATTTCTTAAGACCTACTTTAGCGATAAGCTCTTTGTAGCGAGCCTCATCGAGTTTTTGAAGATAATTGAGGATGCGTCTTCGTTTTGCAATAACCTTAAGAAGTCCTCGTCTCGAATGGTTGTCTTTTTTATTTCCTTCCAAATGCTCAGTGAGTCTTTGAATTTTAAAGGTAAGAAGAGCCACTTGTACTTCAGGAGAACCAGTATCACCTGCTTTTTGAGCAAATTGTGAAATAATGTCGTTTTTATTTTCGGGAAGTGCAACCAGTGTCATAATATATGGTAAACAATAAACGCAAATCGTGTTGTCCTAAGGACGACATTAGCGTACTATGAATTTAATGAGGAGATTATAATCAAATTTCTCCCAACTTGCAAGCTTAAATATATGAGAAGAAAACGCTTGGTAAAACAATATGAAGGATTTGCAAAACTCTCAATTATGGCGTCCCTTGCTATCGCGATTTGTCTTATCGTATGGTTTATCCCCCCTTCAAACATGATTTTAATATCTCTTATTATATTCCTTATAACTATCCTCTGCTTTTTTGGTGCAGGTATGGTTTCGCGCCGAATTCAGATTGCGGTAACGCTTTTCATACCTTTATTTTTTTCACTCAATCTGTTGGTAGGGTTTGAATTCCTCAATACCGTTCTCCTGGGATCGATTATAATTACCGGAGTGGGTTTATTACCACACGACCCCTTTTCCAAGA
>CALESU010000033.1 GCA_937914905.1 uncultured bacterium | reverse complement strand
GATTCCTATGGTTCGTGCGGTGGTTAAGATGTTTGCATTGCTTGCAGTCCCTGTGATGTTTATGGTGTAGTTTCCAAATAGTCTTGCGGAGGCTATGGTTCCTGAGGCGATGTTGTTGGCATCAAGAGCGGTTAAGGACGATCCAATACCGGTGAATGTATTTCCTTGATTGGTGAAGGTAAGTGCGGATGAGTAGGTACCTGAGAGTCGTAAGTCAGGAAGAGTACCCGTTGTAAGTTGAGTAGCATTGAGACTAGTAAGACCTGAACCTGTTCCTGAAATTACTCCTCCCTCAACAACTAAGCCACCATTCGCAATGGTCACGCCTCCAGAAACAATGCGTATTCCACCGCTATTTATGGTTAATCCTCCACCAATATATGTTGAGCCGTTGACGTTGAGACTATATCCGCCAGGATTAGTTGTTGCAATCCCCACCGTTCCCACATCAGAAACAAACAATCCTGTGGTGTTCCCTGTCCCTCCCCGGAGCCAGGCAGTTCCCGCAACATCTAAACGAGTGACTGGTGCAGTTGTGTTTACCCCAAGACTATCCCCAGAATTTGTTGGATACAAAAAGGTACCAGATCTTGTCCAGACACCTCCGGCTCCTGAATTAAGGGCACCGACTTGGATATCAAGAGCATCAATACTCGCGGTAAAGGTTTGGGCATTTTCAACGTAATTCTGTTCCGAATAACTTCTGTCCCCCAAAGTTGCCGATCCAAAAGAATACAGTTCTGAACCGGAAGCTATTTGGATCGAACCATTCACGTCAAGCTTATAATCAGGACTTGTTGTTCCTACGCCCACATTTCCACTTTGGTCGACAAGGAGGGCTTCCACGCCTGAGGCTGACACGCGAAAAGGAGTTACGGAAGAGCTTGCTCCAGTTTCTAGAGTAAACAATGTTCCGGTTCCCGTATTTCCTGCCGTGTCTGCAAGGGTAAATAAATCTCCGGACCCAGTTGTTGCTCCGTAGGTAAATGTTGACGTATTCGAACCCATTGAGAGAGAAAGATTTGAGAGCGGATCTTGTAACCCTGACCATACGACGTTACGAGCTTGAAACGCATAGGGAACTGCAGTAAACCGTACCCGAGGCGTCATTTCAGTATCTGTCCCCACTTTGATTCCCAAATAGAGATTGTCTTCGTCGAAATTTATCCCGGATAGACTGGTCGAATCTCCCAATTCCTCACGGAAAATACCATCGACAGTTGGGACCGTTCTTGTCTCTTGCCACAATAAAGTTCCCCCAGTATCCGCGTCATATAAACGAAACAGGATTGAATATGAATCGTCGGGAACATTGAGTCCATCAGCGTCTACCAGCTTCCCTTGAAAGTTGATCGTTTCACGTATGCCAGGAGCTGACCAAACCGTTTGAATTGTCCCAAAGAGAAGAACTACGAGAATCCCGGGCAAGATATATGCCAATTTCAAACCGAATAATGCTTTGTTTATATAGCTAATAATCCTCATTAGTTCAATTTTGTTGTACACTAAGCTACAGTCCGATAACTCAGTATAGAACTCTATAATACATACTTGCAAGGGGCATACGTAGTGTGTAATAAGATAGCGAGACCACAGAATAAGTGCCCCTTCATATTTAGATCGCCACAGAAGGCTATATTTTACCCATGGTTTGGACCAATTTGCGAGAAATATATCGACCATCACTTCTCTTTTCGCTTTGACGTGAAGGATGTATTATTGTTTAAATTTATTGTACAATTAGCCCTCCATTCAGGATTCATCATTTTCACGTTTTGACTTCGGTATAATGACGTTATGCGCAAAATGATTTTGTACGGGTTCGTTATTTTTATTTCCCTCACAACAACCTTTGTCGTTCATGCGGGTCCCTCAAGCTCCAACTTCCAACTTCGTGATTTCAGTTTTGGAGGAGGTGGAACCGAAGAGTCCAATTCTGAAAATTTTGGAGCCTTCGGCATTTTGGGTGAATTTTCACAAGGCTCATTGAATTCGGAAAACTTTGGCGTGGGAGGTGGGCTGCCTTCAACTTTGATGCCAGATTTACCGGGTGAACCAAGTTTAACGAATCCTGGATCCTTTTCTGACCGGCTCCTTCTCATCCTTGCAACGTCAGCAAATCCCAGCGATACCACATACGCTGCTTCTATTACTGAAGAAAGTGACTTCAATTGGGATTCAATTCGGTACGTACAAGACGATGGAACATTGAGCCCGGTTCTTGGTTTAGAAGACTTTCGAACGTATGATGATTGGGGTGGATTATTGGGAACGCTGGTACTAGATCTCGAACGAGACACAACCTATAAAATACGGATCAAAGCACGCAGTGGTAACTTTACGGAAACCGGATGGGGGGCCGAAACAACAGGAACTACCGCGATTCCCTACCTATCGTTTGGAGTTGATGCAGATACCATCCAATTTGAAGATCTCAGCAGTAGCAATAACCATACGGATAGCTCAAAATATACCGTCCTCACAACCTCAACTAATGCTTACAACGGATATATTATTTATGGAAGAACCACTTCTCCCCTGAAAGCAGGAACCAAAACAATCCCCCATTACGGGAGTTCGAATGCTGGCCCAACTACCTGGAGTCAGTATGGGTTCGGGTATACTACTGACGATGCAAACTTGATTGGAGGAGTTTCTGACAGATTCACGAATGGCGGTCAAAAATATGCAGGATTCGTAAATACTCATCCGGGTGATCCCGTTGCAGATCTTTCGGGGCCACTCATAAGTCCCGCTGATAATGTTGAGAACGTTATTTCGTATTATGTCAGAGCGAATCCTTTGAGCTCCCCAGGAACGTATCGAAGCACTATTATTTACGTGATTGTGACAAAATTTTAATCCCTATGAACAAGATTCTCCTGCGCATATTGATACTTTTTACTATACTCCCCTACAGTATCATGGGTTGTCCCAAAGATGTTTCTGCGCAAGATACTCGTCGTCAAATAATTCGTGTGTCGCCAGTAATTCTTCCCCTTCAATTATCACCAAACAAATCAACTCCTGAAATTGTTGTCGTCGAAAACCTCCTTGATATCCCTGTTCCGATTCGCCTAGAAGTTGAGGAGCTTTCGTTAAGTGACACAAGCGATCTACCTGAAGTAGGCAAAAATGATGAGAATTCAATCGCTGAGTGGGTAATAATACCTACTACTGAATACATTCTTGCTCCTCGAGAGAAAAAAGAAATTCCTTTTCAATTACAAACTCCTCCTTCAATTCCTCTGGGAGGATATCAGGCCATGATCTTTATCCAGCCGTTCTTTCCCCAAGGTGAGGCATTTGGATCATTTTTAACTTCACGGATTGGAATACTCGTTCTGGGTAGTGTAGGGACGTCTGCACAACTGGGAAATGCGTCCACTATTCAATCTGCTCTATTCCCGCAACTATTACTCGATTCATCTTCCTTTCACTACTCATTCTCGCTCAAAAGCCGCTCACTCTATCATTTTACTGCGCGCCCACGCATTACATTAAACCCACTGTTAGGAAAGGAAGAAACACAATTGATGGATGAAAAACTGATGTTTCCGGGTAAAGAGCGTGTGTGGGAAGGGGCTTTTCCACTGAAGTTCTCGTCTCCCGGATGGTATTCGCTCACCCTACAAATCTCTGTGGGAGGTGGACAAAAAGTTATTTCAAGACACAATGTATTCTTTTTCCCTCCTTATATGTGGGTTATTTCGGGGATCATTCTGATCCTTGCCGGAATAGTGTTGCGTCGAATAAAATTCCTATGGGAAGAAAAAAATCGTCAGGACAAGCCAAAAGTGGTTGAAACGCTATGATATTGCTCGTGCGATTGTTATGATTCACAAGATTGGTGTTTGCCCCATCAATAGTGTATAAATTAGTGTTGACATCTCAATAAAGGTGTGCAAATATTAGTATATTGAATAGTATTCCTGTCGAGAGACAGATGTATATAATGAAAAAAAAATATTTGGCACTTCTCAGTAAGCATATTTTCATCTTTTTTCTCATCTCCTCCCTTGCCGTACTTCCTCCTATAGCAAACTACATGCTCTCTCGTGCCTACGCAGGTGTCTTAACGAGCTCAAAAGTGACAATCAGTGATTCGCGATCATCCATAACGGGCATTACTCATGAATTTGTATTCACCACTGCAACCACAGGAACTATAACGCACGTTGATTTTGAGTACTGCGCCAGCTCAACAGGAGTTTGTGTTGCACCAACTGGACTTGTGCTGGGTACCACGGTAGGTTCGGTCACTGGACTTGGAGCAGGAACAGGAGGAGTTGCATCAAATATTGCAACATATACAGTCACTGCTCCTGCATCCGTAAGTAATGGAACGACTATAACCGTGCCTTGGACAGATGTAGACAATCCAACAACTGCGGATACATCATTTTTCGTAAATGTCAAAACCTATATCGCAGGTCCTACTGTATTAGATACCTCTCAGGTTGCCTCCGCTGTTTTGACAGATACCTCTATTAGCGTTTCAGCAAGTATCGGTTCTGTATTTGTCTTTACGGTTGAAGGAATCGATTTTTCAGCTGACACCTCAGGTATTGGAAATGTTGTAGGAGAAGTAAATGGAGAAACACTCAACGTAACCACAACTGCAAATACTATCCCTTTTGGAACAATGTCTGACGCTACCCCGAAAGTTGCCGCACATGATGTTTCTGTGACTACGAATGCTACCAACGGATTCGTCGTTACCACTCGCACCCTTGCTGACCCACCCCTTGTGGATGGAGGTAATAATATAGATCCTTTTACAGGAACGAACGGTACTCCAACAGTATGGTCATCTCCCGCAGGAGGTACTGCAAACATAAACACAGGATTCTTCGGATACACCACTGAAGATGCAGTTTTGGGAACTGGTACGGTTGATCGTTTCACAAACGTTGGGAACGAATGGGCAGGATTTACAACTTCCCCAGCGGAAGTAATTTATATGGCTACTGCTCCCGCAGGTGGGACAGAAGCGGTACGTGTCGGATGGCAAGCAGAAATCAATGGATTGCAACCAGCAGGTACTTATGCGGGGACCGTGATCCTGGTTGCTACCCCGACCTATTGATCCCGAAACTCTATGCGAACAAAGCTCTTCTTTGTCCTACTACTTGCCGTAGCAGTAGCTATCGGTTCTTTTGTGTGGAAAGGAATATCAAAAGCCAACGCCCAAAATACTACCATTGAGCAGTCTATTGAGATCTCTCCACCTTCTCAAGAGCTTGAAGTTAACCCCGGACAGACCACCGTGGTCACCGCTAAAGTAAGAAATAAGGGAAATATTACGTACGAAATGACTCCCCGAATTGAAGATTTTACGGCATCGGGAGAAGAGGGACAGGTTGAGCTCATTGATAAGGGTCCATGGGCAATCTCCTCTTGGTCAGATATCAATCCAAAATCATTTACTCTCGATCCGAAGGCAGAGCAAGAGGTTCAAGTGACAATCAATGTACCTGAACAAAACATTGGCGGAGGAAAATATGGAGCTATTGTCTTTTCTGTACAAGGTAAATCAAGTGCCAATACCGCAGCTATTAATCAAGAGATTGCCTCTTTGTTCCTCCTGAGAGTATCGGGACCCGTTCAAGAATCGTTACAAGCTGTGGACTTTACCACACCTTCATTCGTTGAGTTCGGACCGGTTCCCCTTTCTCTCCGCCTCCAAAACACAGGGAACGTGCATGTAAGAACAACCGGAGTTATTAGCATCATGAATATGATGGGGAAAAAAGTGGAAGATATTGTGATCCCGCCAACGAATGTGTTTCCTCAAGCAAAACGCATAATTACAACCTCGTTTGACGAGCAGTTTCTCATCGGACCATACCAAGCTGTCGCCATTATTTATTATGGAACAGGAAATCAAAGCATCACGACCTATACTCCCTTTTTTGCATTCCCCGTACGAATTGTTGCGGGCATAATCATTTTGATACTTATTCTCTTTATCATTCGAAAGTACGCACAACGAAAACGCCGAATCTCGCATGCGAAAAAGTAACTTCTTGCTAACGGTTTCCTGGCTAATTATCGGATTTATTATTGGATTTTATACCAACGCAATTCTCCTGGAGACGAGCCTTCCTTTTCTACCACCCGTTATGCAAGCTGGTGCAAAAGTCCGCGATGCAGGAAGTACAATCGGAGTTGAAAAAACTAATTGGATAGATGTATCTTTTGATGGGACTTCCTTTTTGCCCTCAACCGTTTCTCTTCCGTGGGGAAAAGCCATGGTAATTACAAACAAAAGTACCACCACCCTTATGCGTCTTGAGTCCAAGCATCCAGATCTACGTACTCCGCGAGGATATGGACTGGAAGAAAAATTACGAGTTGTGTTGATGAATCCGGGAGAATACGAAGTTACAGTTCGAGATGTTCCTAAAGCGGTACTTAAGATCACCGTGACCGGAGTGCGAAATACTCCAACCCCATAAATTAAATAAGTGAGCCCGCCGAGACTCGAACTCGGAACCAATAGCTTAAAAGGCTACTGCTCTACCATTGAGCTACGGGCCCTCACTTCAATCTGCAGTGCAATTGTACCAATATCGGCTTGGTATTTCAATCCGAATTCGCAACCTATCGGCTCTTTAAAATAGAGTCTTACACAATAAAATTAATGATCTTTCCTGGCACAACGATGGCATTTTTATACCCATTTGCAATGAACGGTTGAATTTTATCATGAGCGCTCGCTTGGCTGATAATGCTGTCACGATCGGCATCCACGGCAATAGATATCACGGCACGCATTTTCCCATTCACTTGAACAGGAATCTCCTTTGTGCTTTGTACAAGAAGAGCTTCGTCGATATTCGGCCATTGACCCCTATGAATAGAGCCATGTTCCTCACCTACCGCATGCCACAATTCTTCAGTCATATACGGCGCAAAAGGTGCAAGAATGAGTAAAAATCGTTTTAAGTCCTCTTTGCTAAGGGATTGGTGTTGAGTTGTTACTGATTTTTCCCAATCGTTCAAAAACTCCATCATAGAAGCAATCGCAGTATTGAACTTAATCTCCGGAATATCACGAGTAACTTTATCTATCGTCTGATACAGCTTATTCTTGAGAAGGGCATTCTCGGTCATATTTTGGGCATCTGATTTAGCCTCAACGTACGCAAGGTTCCAAATCCGCTTCAAAAAACGGTAGGTTCCTTGCAGAGTACGGGTTGACCACGCAATTTCTTGAGAAAAAGGAGCCATAAACATTTCGTATAACCGAAGAGCATCTGCGCCGTATTCAGCAACCACCTCATCGGGATTAATCACATTTCCCCATGACTTACTCATTTTTCGATTATCTTCAGCAAGGATCATGCCGACATTACGCAAGCGGAGAAATGGCTCTTGCCGAGAAACAAGATTGATATCATACATGGCGTGCATCCAAAACCGTGCGTACAACAAATGGAGTACTGCATGCTCTGCTCCTCCCACATACCAAGAAGCTGGCATCCATAGATCCGAATCGTTTCCTATTTCCGAATCCCACAAAGCGCGAGAGGGATGTTCAAATGCTTGAGAAGGGTCTTTTTTAACCTCTGAAGATCCAAAATAGAGGAAATACCAACAAGAACCTGCCCAATTGGGCATCGTGTCCGTTTCTCTCTGCGCTTCCCCTCCGCAGTGAGGACATGTACTTTTCACGAACGTGTCAATTCCCGCAAGAGGCGATGCTCCACTTTCTAATGGTTCATAACTATCAACATCAGGAAGGTCTAACGGAAGTTCAGATTCGGAAAGAGGAAACCAACCATGGAGAGAATCTGTTACTTCGTCTTGCCATGAAGCTATTTTCTCCTCATTGTTCGCATCCCTGAGGTCTACGTTGTCTTGAGCTGTATCAAAGTAGCATATGTTCTTATCCGCACAGGCTTGACAATAGA
>CALESU010000032.1 GCA_937914905.1 uncultured bacterium | reverse complement strand
TATTTACGACGAAAAAAGTAAAACGGGGCCAGGGTTTAGCTATAATTTTTACATATATCCTGGCGAGAATTGGTACATGCGCATAATTCCACGTATGGCGTATCGGGCAGGATTTGAGCTTGGTACCGGGCTGTCAGTAAATACGACAGACCCAGAAGATGCGGCGACAGAACTTCGGGGAGGCGTGCCATTTGAAACGGGGAATTCTGGAGAAGGGGAGGGGAGTGAAAGCTCTTCAAAATCTACAAACGTGAAAAATGGTGAGTCGGCGACACCTGCGACAGATATTCCTGAACCAGAAAAAACGACTGAAGAAAAGATTGAGGATGTGAAAGCGAAGCTTGCGAGGTTGGGGGTGTGAGTCTAGCTTTCCTTTAAGCCGCTCATAATCATGATTACCATCACTGCAGCAATTCCTACCCCTCCATATTGCATCGCTTTTTTTGCCAAGTCAACCAAACCTTTCTTCGTAGGATCTTTTTCGGCTTGTTCGGTGAGCTCTTTGAGGAGCCCATTCATATTTCCTTTTCTCAGGGCTGAAATGACACGCATGTTTTGGTCAGAAGAAAGAGTTCCGTCATACAAAGGTTTTAACATGTTGGCAATACCCACTTCTGCCCCTCCAGGCATTTTTGCAATGATATCAGATAATCCTTGAAGTTCAACTTGCCTTGCTTTATGTTGTCCGATAAGGCCTTTATGGGCATCTATCTGCATTTGTAATTTCATACGATATTCACCATCGGGGGTTGATTTGAGTTGTTCCTCCATGTTTTTTAAATCTTCAAGTTCAGATTCTATGGCAGTTGCAACAACTTGGAGATCTGTTCCAAGCGTATCGAGCCCAGCAATAATTTTCCCTGCCGTTTGCCTGTCCACCAGACTCGTGCCTTCAAGGAGTGCGCTCAATGAATCTTTAGTATCGTCAACAACTTCAGAGCTCTGAATTGTTTTTAGCATCCCATCAGAGGTCAAAACTCCCGTTTTTTCTCCCGCGCTCCTAATGAGAGATTCTTCAATTTGCAACTCACTACTTCCACTGGTGAGCGCTTCAAAATATGCTTTTGTGACGGCTTGAGCTTCAGGGTTGGCGCTAAGTGCAGACAAAACGAGAGAGCCTTCAGACATTACCTGAGCCCTTAGCAGTTCATCAATGTTGATATCTACATTTTGTCCGTCCATGACGCACGTTACAAACGTACCACTTGCGTCAACTTTTGTCCCGGTTATGGATGTAATTACTTTTCCACCTTGTTCCACGGCAACCCGTTGTCCCGCTTTGATTTCAAACCGATACTGTGTTCCTTCAGTAAACGAAATTGGCTTTTCCATTTTATAACCTGGATCTTGTTTAATCGAAGAGAAAAGATGATACGCATTCACCGCTTGTTCAGCAGCAGTTTCCTGTTTGGGATTTTTGGATCCTTCGTGGCATTTTCGTCCGACTGCGGTGTGAGTGACTAATCCTGCCTCCACATATTTTCTTTGAGCGTTTACTGGAAGTACCTCATTTTTTTGTGCTTCTACTTTGGGAGCAGTCGCCTGAGCTTCTGGAGGTTTGGGTTGTGCCGCCGATGCGTCTACCAGAGGTGGTGCGGTGATTGCAGGTGATTGTCCTTCCATAAAAACATTATAGTTGTATAGAAATAGTAATTCAATTACAATGAACCAATATGGGTGTATCAAGCGGCGAATTGCAAGCTACCGTTAAAGCAAATAGGCAAGAAACGGGTCCCGGAGGACTACCAAATTATCTTGCGGAGCAAAGCAATAAGCCCTTTTGGAGGTCTTCCCAAGAACGCAATCAGGCCTTTCGAGAAATGGTTTCTGGGGGAGAGAAAACCATTTCAGACGATACGTTTAATACCTACGCAGGAGTTTTGACAGATGAATTTTTATCCCTTCAAGACGCGGTAAAATTGGATTCTAAACTGAGTGCAAGCCTCCCTCCGTGGCAAAAAAACCTCGTGGAAGTGGTGTCTCATGAATTTACCAAAACAAACGGGAGTTATCAATATGACGCTCAAAATAAAAAGGAAATTTATGACGCTTACCATTCCGTGTTTGATCAGCTTCTTCGGAGTAAAGACCCCGAAAAAGCTCGCCAATGGCTTGTCACCGCAATGCTTTCAACCCAACGCCAGATTATAGCGCTTCAACTTGCAACCGGCGCTCAAGCCAAAGTCATTCGTGAGGCAGATAAGATCCAACATGTGCCTGAACCTGAAGCATTTGCAGCGGCGATATCTCAAGGCACCGGAGTACCACTGGACCAGGTTAGTGGAGATTTGGGAAAACTAGGGAAGGCCATGAAAGGTCTGAGTTCATCTTTTGTTCAGAAGGCTGGATTTCTCATTGGAGGGACTTCTGCTGTGTTGTCAGGTGGAGAAAGCACCGCCATGCTTGCTTCTGCAACTGCAGGTGGACTTATACCTAAAACGGCTGCAAAAGTCCTCGAATGGTGGTATAAGTCAGATCCCGGAAGGAAAATCAATTGGGACGATGCCCAAGCTGTTAAAAAGATGTGGGGAAAATATCAAGCAGAATCTCAAAAACGCATCCACAGTGTGGTGGAGATTGAGTTTGCAGAAGGGGGAATGTATCGTCCTGATAGAAAATATCAAATCAAGGGGCCAAAGGGGGGTATGGGAGCAAAAATAAGTCTTGATCAAACTCAAAAAGCATTTTTAAATAGACATGAGGTTTTGGGTACCGTACACCCTAAAAACGCACTTGAGATAGGGGCGCGAGATGAAGTATCAAGAGAACTAAAAGATTTGCTTCATGCACAGCAGAATTCATTTTACGTTCAATTCGATGAGCAGTTAAGAACTGAGCCTCAGCTCAATTTACTCTCCGCAACTGGCCCCGATCCTGACATTTTTATAGCACAACCCAATTCGGGTTCTGTCAATCCCCAAATTGAGGGAATGCCTATGTTTTCCGTAGGACTTGACAAGCAACAACCTATCGAAAAACAACTGCATAGCGCAACTGACGCACTTATTCGGGGGGTTGATCAGGAGCGTTTTGACACTGCCGCAAAGGGAGAATTATTAGTCAATGTGAAGGCTCAAATAACTACTCTTGATACGCGTGCCACGGAGGTACGGCTTTCTGATGCAGACCAGGCAAAACAAACTAAGCTCACCGAAGAAAAAACACAAGCCTCAAGTCAAATTCAAGAGATTGAGACGTACGAAGCTCAAGTTGCTCAACTCAAAGATAAGGATGAACGAATTTCCCGTTTGACCACGGAAATAGTTCCCATTAGTACTGCGCAAACTGCAATAGCTACTGCAGAGAGTACGATAGCAGATAAAACAGTGGAAAAACAACAAAAAGAACGGGAAGCAGGACGGATACGTACAGAGATAGATGAGCTGAGGGTACGTAAAACCAATATTCAAGGAGAGATCGCACAACTAACTTCGGAATCTCAGCAACTACTTGCGAAATTTTCAAGTGATACTGCCACAAAGAAAGAGGTAGACACAAGAGTTTCCTCAATCGATGCACAACTAAAGTTGGGACAACAAAGTGAAGCGGAGCTTTTAGCTATGGTCCAAGAGCGAGCTTTGTTAGTTCACAAGCAACTCGAATTAGGTCGTAGCATTAATGAGTTCCATCCCAATAGAAGTAGGGTACTCACTTCAATTAAACAGAAAATAAATGAAATTACCGACCCCTCAACAGGGTTAGATCTGACCATATCTCAAAAGCAGCTAAACTTGGAAGGAGCAAATGGAATTGAAGGAATAATTCGTTCTCTTGATAAAGATATTGCAGAAGCCCAGAAGAAAAAAACAGAGCAAGAAGCAGTTATTTCTTCTGGTCAAGCAAAACTCGCAGAGCTTAAGACTCTTCAAAGCGAAAAAATCGACCTTGAAGCAAAGCAAAGGGCGATACTTGAGGCTCTCCAAAGAGGAAGAGGGTTGCAGAACTCACTTGTTCCTACAGACCTTGCCGATCTCAAAGTTACTATCAAAAACGAGCTCAAAAATATTGAAAAGAATATGGGCATTATTGATAGTGATCTTGAGATTGCAAAACTGGGAGATCAACACCAAAAAGAAGTTCTTGAAGTATTCCGAGATGAGTTTTTGACGAGTGCAAAATGGGATGCCATAAAAAGCAGAGCGAGAAGACCACTCTCTGCACATGCAGATTTGGCTGCACTTGAGAGGCCCGACTCATTTTCTCATTTAGCAGTTGGGAAAAGAAACCGGCCATTTGTCATGCCCGCATATCTTCGCACAATGCAAGTTATGGGGGGAGATGACGTTTTGGGTCGGACTCCAGAAGCGCAACAAACGTTTGCAAAACTCTCAAAAGTGATTACTCCAGAACTCTTTTTTAAAGTCTTCACTCAAGATGCAAAGCGAAGTCAAGCTCTTGCGCAGGCGATAGGGATGAATCTATTGCCAAGTAATCTAAGTGTCTACGATGATAGGTTGCAAGATCCTAGCACTCTTCGTTCGATGATCCCTTTAATTGATCGTCACTTTACGCAAGAGCTTTTGAAAGAGCTTGTCCATCAGGCAAATGATCGTGATCCGCAAATCGCAGTAGGGCTTCCCTCTTCAGAAGCGGACAGTGTTGGGAAATTGGGGAGACTAGATACGGTGACGCTTGAACGAATGAAAGATGTCGCACGCATGGAAAAAGGAATGCCAAAAGACGTACTCCAGGGGGAAATAGGTAGGGCAGAATCAGAAGCTGAGAAGGCAAAGCACTCGCGAGAGCTTGCGACTCTGCGCAGAAAAGCTGAATCTGCTAAAGCAATTGACAAATATGTTATTCAAACCCTTGGTCTCTCTGCAACATTAAGCCCCACCATTCTTGATGTGGTAAATCAAATGGCCATCAAGCACAATATTCAGCCCGGCACGGTACTTGGTGCTACCGAGATAACCGATGCAAGAAATGAATTCGCGAGAAAAAATATTACGCTCACAGATCTACAAGTTGTTGATGTCATCGCCCAAATGCGACCCCTGGAAATGCTTGCTCTTGATCATCAAGCAGGGAAAGTTTTGGATGCATTTGATACTTTAGTTACGAAATGGGGGATAGCTGGATTAAAAGCGGATACAGTGGACACCCATATTCGTGCAGGATTGGCGTTGCTGGGCCAAAAAGTACCCATCACTTCCTCTAGCGCAATTTTTGGCACGAAGATAGAAGGGAAATCCGTTCGAGATATTATTCTCGAGGGAATAGGCAACGCAAATAGTACGAATGTTGCTACGGCTTTGGTTAGTATAACTGATGATCAGCTTGCTGCAGTGGCTAACGAATACATAACGGCACACAAAGAGCAATCCTTTTTATTCGAACCTCAATCCACTGCTGAGTCTGAAGTTACTCACCGGTTCTTGGCTCGTGGAGGGAGCCTACGTGAAGCTTTATTATTAAATTCTTTCGTAGCCTCTCTTGATCGAAACTCTGCGAGAGAAGTGCAAGAAGCTTTGTATCGGCTCGAATCAGAAAAGGGGGACCAAAATCTTGATGCAGTTATGGAGCGAGTAACTGATCCAAATCTCAAAACGTATCTCAACTCAAGACGTGCGTATATGGAAGCAGAGTCTGTGAATAGATATAAACTTGCTAAACCGCAATTCACTGGCACCACCTTTAAAGATCTTCCGGCAATCGAGGTAGGAACGATCATTCCTAATGTGGTGGGGGTAGAGAGAGCTAAGGGTTTGGGGGCATCGTTAACTACGGCTTATCGATCAGAAGAAGTGAGAGCAATCAGGAGAGAGGGAAGCGCAAGAATTTCTGCGGAAAATGTGAGGAGAGAAGTTGACGCTCTGGGGGCCAAATTTTGGGGTGAGTCCGGACGTTCGCTCGTACTTGCCATCGAAAAGAGTTTAGGTGGAGCACGTTTCAGACAACGAGCGATTGAGCTTGCCCAAGCCATAGAAGCTCGGCGAGCACATAATTAATATATGAGAGTATTAATACTATGAAAGATTATACGATCAAAGAAATCATCCAAATCATACCCATTGAAGAATCATTACAGAAAGAGTTATTGAAAGATTTCGACTCATATCCTGAAGAAAAAAAATTGGGAGTCACCCAATTATGCTGGAGTGTATTCGACGAACTTGAGGATGTAGTGGAAGAACAGTGCAGAACGCGCATTATGGAACAGATTGCGTCAGGGGAGCTTAAAACCGAAGACATGCAGGAAGCAGTTCATGATGCGATGGATAAAGAATACGAAGAGCGTCTCTCAGGAAAGAGGCGCGATGAGCAAAAAATAGATGTGGTCCGTCACCAAATTGAGCAATTACTTCAGAAAGCGTAATCATATATGATAGAACAGATAGAACAGACCCCTCCAGCAATATATAGAATTGCGGATACAGCTTATTCAGCTCTCCTTGCACAAAATGCAACAGATCTTGCAAAGGCATCAAAGCCTTTTTCTTTGCCAGAATACATGCCTTATGTCCCGCTTGATGATCTGCTTATTGATCATCCTGCATTCCATTGGGAAGAGGGGCCGGAACCTCCTCAAGTGCCTGGCTCTGGAGGGGGGCGCATGGAGCAATCTTTTGCCCGACTT
>CALESU010000031.1 GCA_937914905.1 uncultured bacterium | reverse complement strand
CATCCAGAATTAATAATTTCGGTCCATAGTCAAAATCACATCCATCAAGAGCATAATTGACAAAAAGTCCTCCCGGTTTGTTTTGAGACTCGAGAATAACAGGATTATATCCCGCTTTTTTCAAATGAACACTTGCGGCAAGGCCTGCAAGTCCCGAACCTATGATGAGAATTTTTTTATGAGCTTTTGACATATTTCATTACAACTGAGTTATATACTTCAATACTACTTCCTGCGTCTACCCAGTACCCACGAAGAGTAGTGGCGCGAAGTCTTGATTCGGACAAATACATATTGTTGAGTTTAGTTATGGGCACTTCTGTTTCTGATGGATAGAGTGATTGCGCTTTTTCAAATACATCTGAAGGATATAATCCAGCTCCAAGATCTACGATACCCGGTTCATGTCGAGATGCATCCTTAGGTAATATGGACACAACATTATCGTTAACTGATTTAATGGGACTAAATCCTGCTGTATCGTCTGTTTCACCCGCAATAATAACTGCACGTTGCGGATCAGCTTCAAATGCATGACGGGCTATTTCGAGAGAATCATCAAAAAGTACATCTGCACAAAGTACGCAGATGGCACTTTGGCGATCATCACAAAACTTGGCAAGCGCAATCGCATAGGGCATACCTTTTGATATGTTGGGATGATCGACGTAGGAGATATTCAAACTCGTATTCCCAATTGCTTTTCGAAATGCACTGTCAAATGAGCCTTGTCTTACGATGGCAATTTCTGTAATCCCAATTTCCTGCATTTTTTGAATTTGATACGCTACCATTGGTTTGTCGCCCACGGGCAAAAGAGCCTTTGGCGTTAGGTTGGTTAATGGTTTCAGTCGTTCCCCATTTCCTCCTGCTAAAATGATTCCTCTGATATTCATATTAGTTACTTTGAATTGCCCTTCTTTGTAAAGACTCCTTAACGTATTGAATTTGATTCCCCAGATGTGCAAAAACATGGTCTGTCTCCTTTATTTTGATATATTCTTTAAAAATCTCTACTCCTTGCCGCGCAGACTCTTCCCAGGTAAATTGATTCCCCCAAAATATGGCCTGTTGAATCAATGTATTTCGATAATTCACATCACCACATATTTTCTCAAGGGCACTTGCCATGCTTTCTACATCCCGGACTTTCACTAATAAACCTGTCACGCCATGCTTTACCGAATCTTTGTTCCCATCCACATCAGTAGCCACAACTGGTGTCCCGCAGATATTTGCCTCAATATTGGTAATTCCCCACCCTTCCACCTCCGAGGGATGAATCGCAACCCATGATTGGGTAAAAAGATCTGCCTTTTGTTTATCACTGATATATCCCGTAAACGTTATATGCTTTTCAATTTTTAAGTTCCTCATCAGCTGTTCGAGCTTCTCTTGCTCTTCTCCAACGCCCGCAATAGTAAAATGGATGTTAGGGAACTTTGGCACCAATAATGAAACTGCACGTATCGCGACATTGATATTTTTATAATCTCTAAGCCTCCCTACGTAAACTAAGGAAGGATGTGCTGTTTTTTCGAAATCCGATTTTTGGATATTTACTCCAGGCACTATCACGGCAATCTTTTTCTTCCCTTTGCCAAGACCAATCTTCCTCATGGAATCTTTTGTTGACTCGGAAATGGTGAGCATCTGGGTGTTTTTGTAGATTTTGGGTAGCGCCTTTTCCTCTAAGTACATGGCTATTTGAGCGAGGGGAAATGGCAATCCTTTACGAAACATCTCTTGATGAATATGGCAAATGAGTCCAATGATTGGCTTTTTTACATAGAGAGGAGTAAAAAAAGGAACTCCTTTTGCAGAATCAATTACCAAATCATATACGCGCCTAAAATAAACTACATAATAAAGAAATGCCCAAATGGCAACGCTAAAAAGGCCACCTCGTCTAATTATGTGGACATCATCAATAGTTTCATTCCGCGGAGATTTGCCGTCATTTCCACAAAAAATGGTGACATGGTACCCTTCCGAAACAAGTGCTTTGGCAAAATTGTGAATGTAGTATTCTGCACCGCCTCCCCATTTATGTTTCAGATCATACCAATTCATAATAAGAATATTTTTATGGTTTGGGTCACGATCGGGTAGTTTTACGGGAAATATTAGGCCTATGAAATTGATGATATTGGCAAGAAGATAATCACCATCTTTTTGGAGAAAATGCAGGACAATAATCAGGACGACAAAAATACCGGTAGTAGTTGCTATACCGGTTGCAAGATGTGCGACATCACGGGACACAAAAACCTGCGCGAGGAGTATGAATTGAAGAATGATAGACATCGAAAAAAAAGTAAACTGCTTCCTCAGGAGATGATAAATCACAATGACATTGGCAAACGAGAGAAAGTTGGTAAACAAGAGATAGGGGAATAAATGAGAGTATATTTCTG
>CALESU010000030.1 GCA_937914905.1 uncultured bacterium | reverse complement strand
CTTTTGGTTCAAAAAAGGTAAGTTTGTTATGTTTATGAGCTCGATACAACAAATCAATTTCTTCCATATACATAAATATTCCTTCGTCAAATCCGCCCACTGATTCAAACGATTCTTTGGTTGTCATGATGCAAGCTCCCGATACCCAATCGACACGTTTTGGCTCTTGAGGAGAGTATCTTGTGAGTCCCCAGTAATCTCCTCGCAAGAACAATGCTCCGAAAACGACAGGTAATGTGTAAAACGGACCACATGATGCTTGAGGAGAGCCATCCTGGTTGAGCAATTTTCCTCCAATAAAATGAGTAGAATCATTTTCTTTGATTGTATCAAGAAGAATATCGATTCCATTTTCTTGAACAACGATATCTGAGTTGAGAAATAACAA
Source organism: uncultured bacterium (assembly GCA_937914905.1). Classification (GTDB taxonomy): domain Bacteria; phylum Patescibacteriota; class Microgenomatia; order UBA1406; family GWC2-37-13; genus UBA1450. The sequence continues at coordinate 3,012 of CALESU010000030.1, read as the reverse complement.
GTATTTCCCTTTAGCTTTTTCTACCGCGCGATTATTTCCACGTGAAAAACCATAATTGGTAGATTCCTGCACAAGACGGAGATTTGTATATTGGTTGCACAACTGAGAAATCACTTCTACGGAAGTATCTGAAGATGCATTATCAAGGACGATTATTTCGAATTTATTGCTCGAAAGGTGTGTTGACGAATAGATCGACTCCACGGTTTCTTTGGTGAGCTTCGCAGTATTATATGAAAGAATGATGATAGAAAGCTCCAGAAGTTGGTTTCCCTGCTTGTTTGCATGCATGACATATATTATAATTCATCTTAATCCGTAATATGGCTGGGTAGCTCAGCGGTTAGAGCAATCGTTTCATAAGCGATAGGTCGAGAGTCCGATTCTCTCCCCAGCCACAATGACTCCTCTATTCTCATTCGCAGGAATCGTCTTTCGCCATTTGGGCCGGGGTCGCGAACTTGGATACCCCACTGCAAATGTGAAAGTTTTACCAAATACTCCCGAAGGAATATTCGCCGGCATTGCACGCCTTGGCGATGAATCATTTCACTCACTTATCTTTGTTGGTCGCCCCCTTACTTTTGATGAATCTGATAAAAAAGCAGAAGTTCACATTCTTGACTTTGATCGAGATATTTATGATCAAGAACTCAAAGTTGAGTCTTTCGTCAAGCTTCGAGAGAATATCAAATTTGAATCAAAGGAACAATTGATCAGTCAAATGGGAATTGATGAAAGTCAGGCACGGGAGTGGTTTTCTCAATTTCAAATGGTATAGTATTCATATGATGCACTCATTTCAAATGTTAAAAGACCTAGAAGTAGAACGATTCATATATAAAACCTCTATTCATGGCCTTTTGTATATCGACAGAACACTTCACGGGGATGATAGGGGATTCTTTTCCGAGGTAACTCATATCCCCGCCATACAGAGAGTAACCGGGATTGATTTTTCCATTAAACAGATCAATCACGCTCGCTCGGAGACAAATGTGGTCCGGGGGATTCATGCTGAAGATTGGAATAAATTTGTATTTCTTGCATCAGGAAGAGCATTTTGCGCCGTTGTTGATTTGCGGAAAGATTCTCCCACATACAAACAGGTAGAGTCGTTCATTCTTGGTTATGGAGACCAAGACCTGCATGGAGGACTGTTTATTCCTCGAGGATTAGGAAATTCCGTTGCGACACTTTCCGGCCCGCTCGAATATATCTACTTTGTTGACAAATTGTATACAGAGCGTGATCCTGCGGGAGATACTGCAATTTCCCTCTTTGATCCCCAGCTCAATATCGAATGGCCTATTCCAAGGGAGCAAATGGTTTTGTCGCAGAGAGATAAAAACGCAGTTTTATTAGGATAAATATTAACTGGATCCCGCATCAAGTGCGGGATGACAGGAATTTATCACTTCCAATCCTGTTTGTAGTATTTTTTCCCCACCAAATTCTTCGGAAGATATTCTTGATTTATTTTTGCACCCTCACGCTCTGCCATCCACGGATACCTCACATGACCTTTCCCATATGCTACTTCCTTCATTACTTTATTCGATGCGTTTCGAAGATGCAGGGGGATGGAATCCAGTTTCATATTTTCAAGATCATGCATGGCCTCCATAAGACCCGCATATGACGCAATTGATTTCTTTGCAGTTGCCAGATATGTAGCGCATTGTGCAAGGATGATCTGGGCCTCTGGCATCCCAACCATGTGGACCGCCTGCATCGTTGACGTTGCAAGGACAAGCGCAGTTGGCTGGGCGTTTGTGATATCTTCAGATGCAAATATCACCATCCGACGTGCGATAAACATCGGGTCCTCTCCTGCCTTGATCATTCGAGATAGGTAATGGAGAGTGGCATCGGGATTATTCCCTCGCATGCTTTTGATGAATGCAGAGATCGTATCATAATGAAAATCTCCCTTTTTGTCATAATAGATCGATTTTTGCTGAAGAGCTTCTTCCGCTACTTCTAAATTTACCTTTTTTGCGATTGAAGAGGCGAGTTCTATCGCATTCAATGCGGTTCGCGCATCTCCGTTTGCGTATTTAACCATATGGAGCAGTGCTTTCTTGTCAAAAAGATTATCAGGATAGATTTTAACTGCCCGCTTGAGTATGGTCATAATATCTTCATCCGTGAGCTGTTGAAGAACATACACATGAGATCTTGAAATGAGCGGGGCATTCACTTCAAATCCAGGATTCTCAGTGGTGGCTCCAATAAGAGTTATAGTACCGTCTTCAACCGCAGGAAGAAACGCATCTTGTTGGGCCTTGTTGAACCTATGGATTTCGTCGATAAAAAGGAGGGTTTCTTGTTTGAAAAATTCTTTTCGTTGACGTGCTTGGGCGATAACCTCCCGAACTTCTTTGACACCACTCGTGACTGCAGAGAAGGGCACAAATATCGCATCGATTGATTGAGCGATTAATCTTGCCAGTGTCGTTTTTCCACAGCCCGGCGGACCCCACAAAATCATTGAGTAGAGCTTTCTATTTTCGATCATTCTCCGAATTGGTTTCCCAACTCCCAGTAGATGTTGTTGACCCACATATTCCCGTATTGTTTTGGGACGGAGACTGTCTGCAAGGGGAGTGGCCATGCGGATATTGTATCACCGATTTGAAGATCTCAAAATCGAAGAGGAGAAGAAAATGAATTATGAGTATAATGAAAGTATGATTTACGCTCTGCCCCGACACCTCAAGCGGAGGATTGTTTTTGTTGTTGCAACGGGGCTTATTTCTTTTGTGATTGCGTATTTCATTGATCAGTATTACATTTGGGGAAAGGGCTGGTGGTTTTTAATGGAGTTTGTAAATTGACTGTAATGTCATTCCGGACTTGATCCGGAATCTTGTACTTATGACTTTTAGACTTGACCGATTTTTTTTCGATGAGAAAGACGTAATGACTTTTTTGTTTGGTGTTTTTTTAGTGGCAAGTTTTGTCCTTAACATTCCTCTTCTACCGTTCCGTTTTGATTCGCTCGTGATC
>CALESU010000029.1 GCA_937914905.1 uncultured bacterium | reverse complement strand
AGGTTTTGAGCTGCTTGATCTGCTAATTCAATACGATCAACAAGAAATAATATCCTTTGAGCATTACCACTTTTCAGAAATAGCTTGACGAGTGCAGCCGCCAATAAAGTTTTCCCTGTACCTGTTGCCATCTCCAGAAGAAAACGACTATTCCCCTCATCAAATCGAGAGGCGATTATCTTCGTTGCCTCAAGCTGGTAATCTCGCAGAAACTTCTTATCTACCTCTGCAACTGCACCTTGACTTTGAACAATCCAGTCATCTTTAACCTCAATACTAGATAAAGGCATTGCAGATGTTGCAGTCAAAAGTTTGGTTAAATCTTTTTGAGTTGGGAGCTTAATGATGAGTTTTTCAGCGTTTTGGTTTAAATCCCAAAAATAGTGGTCATCTCCATTACTCAAGATGACATAGCGACAGCGTTTGGCTTTTGCGTAGTTTTCCGCCTGATATTTACCATCTAATGGGTCTTTGCTTTGTGATTTTGCCTCAAGTACGGCAAGTGGGAACCCTTTTGTATCAAGAAGAAGATAGTCAATGAAACCTTTTCCCTTTTCAAAGTCATCGCCCTGATCTTCAAGGTTTACATTTCCTTCCACTTCGATATTTTGGGAACCTGATTTTTCGTCAAAGAATCTCCAACCTGCATCGTGGAGTAACTGATTGATTTTTATTCGAGCTTTTGCTTCTTTTGAGTTTGGCATGGTTTTAGTTCATTACGTTATTAAGTGGTATGCATTGTAAACCCCGGGATGTGCGTGGGGAGAGGAAAAAGGGAATGCGAGGAGGAAGGAAACAAAGAAAACAGGAAGTAAGATAAATCTCATCATCTGTATTATATCAATATCCTGACAATTCAGTCAGATTTTCTGACAAAAAAGTTCTCACGTTGGATATTGAGTGTTATACTAGCACGTAACGTTTCACCGTTCTTATTTTCTCCTCAATCAACATGGAAAATCCTCACATCAGAGGCCATCATATTCCCTGGCTCCAACAAGTGGCGGGGGTATACAAAGAGACTACATCCCTTGGTATACAAGGCGCACAGGCTCACCAAGACACCAGTATTGCTGTCCATGATTATTTGTGGCGATACGTATGGGGTCTTCATGATTACTCCACTCAAAATCCGGAAGAATCTGAAGAAATTAGAGATATTATTGGTGATGACGATGTGCAATTTAGAAGTATTGCACGTTCATTTGCAACTGCCCTCCTTGGAGTATTTTTTTCTGATGGTACAGAAATAGTAATTAATTCAAAACCAGATTACATATGTGGAGCATGCGTCACGGGAAATCATTGTAAAGAAGTTGAGGTGTCTGACTTTGATGAAGGGCATATCGGAACGTTACGATATCAACTCGAAAAACTAGATCTCCCATACAGAATTTCCGAGGATGGTTCTCTTATGGTGAATCCTCAAGATCTCCGTGCAGTATTGATCTATAACTCAAAACAGTCTGGTTTAGATGAATCTGACGGATTAATTTAATCTGAGCTCAATTAATTCTTAAGAATGGAATGATTCCTATACAATCCAGTATCATAAAACTATGAAAGAGAAAGAATTAGACTTTCATACTGCAGCAGAATTTGTCTTTTGGCTAAGCCTGCTTTATCTATACCGAAAAGGGACACAAGTATCCATGTTTCTCACCAAGTATTTCCCATTTTCTCTTCTTGGCGACTGGCTCTTTTACCATCACCGGAATCGAAAGATTGTGTACTTAAGGAACTATTTATTTGATACAACAAGAGAAGTTAACCTATCGCCACAACTCTATTTGTATGAGGAAGACCAATACTTTGTCCATTTTTGGGCAAAGCTTGATGGAAGAGCATCCCAGAAAAAAATCCAGGCATTACGTGAAACTTTTTTGGGCCATTTTGGGGCATCGAGCGCTTACATG
>CALESU010000028.1 GCA_937914905.1 uncultured bacterium | reverse complement strand
CCACCCTCCAATTCCTCGTGTTCCGTGCACTGTTTCGCACCTTATCTGGCAAAAACATGAATCGGATTTTCCTCTTATCTTTTGCAATAACCCTCCTTTATGCGATCACTGATGAGCTTCATCAAACCATGGTTCCTACTCGCAATGGCACAATTGTTGATATCGGTATCGATTCCATTGGTATTTTACTTTCAGTTTCGTATACTAAACTATATCTCGAAAGGATAAAACGTCTGTTATGAAACATATTCTCAAAACAATTCATCATTTATTTATTCCCCACGAAGGAAATAATTTTCGCTCCAAACTCCTCCATCATGACCTTTTGACCGTCTACCTTGTCTTTTCACTGTTGATTACATTTGGCGTCAGTCATATTCAAAGTTCTTCAGGTTCTATTCTTGGTTATGCCACAGATATCTCCACCACAAAGTTGTTTGACCTTACAAATAGGGAGCGCGAAGAAGCCGGCCTTTCTCAACTCACTTACAGCGCAAAGCTTGCACAAGCAGCCCAAAGCAAAGCAGCGCATATGTTTGCAAATCAATACTGGTCTCATTATGGCCCATTGGGAGAAACTCCCTGGCAATTTATTATGAATTCAGGCTATCAATATGAGTTTGCGGGAGAAAATCTGGCTAAAAACTTTTTGTTTAGTGATGGCGTTGTAAATGCTTGGATGGACTCACCCACGCATCGAGAGAATATTTTAAGAAAAGAATATGCTGATGTGGGGTTTGCAATTGTAAACGGAGTGTTAAACGGTGAAGAAACCACTCTTGTAGTTCAGATGTTTGGGACCCCACTTTATGGATTGGCTCCCGAACAAGCAGAAAATCCTGCTTCAGCTGAAAAAGTTGCACAGGTTGCCGAAGATCCATTAGCTATTGAAAGCATCACCAAGCCTTCATCTTCTGAAACCTTGGGAGCTCCTGGAAAAGCCCAACCTGCATTTTACTCCCTCTTCCTGAATCTCAACATTCTCTTCTTTACCCTTCTTCTTGCCGCGTTAGTGCTTGACTTATACTTTGCCACAAAACTGAATCTCATTCACATCAAAGGAAAAAACTTGATTCATATTTTATTTCTGTGTTCCGTCATGGCAGGTTCTTATTTCGTAATTAGTGGTTCTATACTGTAATTAATATATGCATCTTGTTGACCACATCAGGAAAGAGCTAAAAAAACACCCATTTGATTATCTCTTATTCGCAACTGTGTGCGTCTTTTTTGTCGTTTCCTTAGGGATTTTCCGTGGCGAAAGACTTTTGGAGTTTATTTTACTTCTAGCTTTTGTGTCCTTTTATATTTTGTGGGGGATATATCATCACATTATCGAAAACACCCTTCACTTTAAAGTGGTGCTTGAGTATGTCTTAATTGGATTTACCGTACTTTTTTTACTCAAAATCATTATTCTTCCCTGATCGAATGAATCATGAGGTATAATCTCATTTACTTGATATGAAAGGCATTATACTTGCGGGAGGACGCGCCACCCGGCTTCGCCCTCTCACTAAAATAACCTCAAAGCAACTCCTCCCTGTGTATGACAAACCGATGATTTATTACCCTATAGAAACGCTGACACGAGCCGGAATTCGAGATATTCTCATAATTATTGCCCCCGATTATGCAGGGCAGTTTCTTAATTTACTAGGCACTGGACGTGAGTTTGGAGCAAAATTCACCTACGAAATCCAGGAGGAACCTCGTGGTTTGGCGGATGCATTCATTGTGGGAGAGCATTTTATCCGGGATGATAATGTAGCAATGATCCTTGGAGATAATATTTTCGACGAAGATTTTTCTGAGGCTGTCTCAACATTCTCCGGAGGAGGTCATGTATTTGCAAAAGAAGTACACGATCCTCAGCGATATGCAGTAATTGAGTATGATCAAGATATGAATGTACGGTCAATTGTAGAAAAGCCTGAAGATCCAAAAAGTAATTTTGCCATGGTTGGCTTATATATGTTTGACCAAAGAGCTGCACAATTTGCACAAAATGTGTCCCCTTCAGACCGAGGCGAGCTTGAGATTCCCGATGTCGTAAACCAATATCTTGCCACTCAAGAACTCAAGGTTTCGATACTCAATGGCATTTGGGAAGATGCAGGAACATTTGATAGCCTTCTTCGAGTCAATAATTATTGGGCTGAAAAAGCGAAAAATAAATCTTGAGACTCTGACCCTTGATCTGATATACTCATCTTATGGACACGGTACAACTGCTACTTCTCATCGTTCTTGCTATCGCTACGCTATTTTTGACTATTGTGGGAATCCAACTCACCCTAGTCTTATTTGAACTCAAAAAAACACTGAATTCGGTAAATAAAATCGTGAAGGGTTTTGATACTATCGCAGTTGGTTTGGAGCACGGAATTGGAGAAGCAACGGGCTTTATCAACGGATTCAAGACATTTATCAAGGTATTTGATCTCTATAAAAACACTCAAAATGAAAAATCAAAATAATGATACTCACCCATTTTGGTCAGGATACGCACTAGGCATGTTTGCCGGTTCTGCCATGATGTATGCATTTGGAACAAAAAGTGGCAGGAATTTGGTGAGAAAAACCTTAAGGCACACGGAGAGTATGGAAGATAGTCTTGAAGATGTACTCAAGCTCATTCAGACGAACTTTGTGACCCCTCAAAAACCTGCTAATCCCTCAAAATAACATCTCTCATAAACGGGCAAAATATGGTTGACTTTTGAAAGTGCGTATAGTATAGTTATCCAATTCACCCTAGATCAGGTAGGGATTTTTTTTATTTGTTTACTTCTTACCAACCAAAATCAATGGCAAAAACAGCTCATCCTCAACATGCCGCTCGTCCTATTCTGCTCGGCACAGAAGAAAAGTTCATGAAAGATTTCGACTTGATAGCGGTACAAAAGGATTCTTGGAAGACATTTCTCCAAGATGAGATGAAAGAAACCATTCGTGAATTCTTTCCCATTGATGACTATACGGGTAAAAAACTGACTCTCCATTTTGAAGATTTACTCTTTGGAGAACCAAGATATGACCTTCAGACCTGTCAAAAAAAGAAATTAACCTACGATCAACCCGTCTATTTACGCCTTGCTAT
>CALESU010000027.1 GCA_937914905.1 uncultured bacterium | reverse complement strand
TATCTCGCCTTGATATAAAGCCATTATGTGAAAATTCTCCATAAATCTCCTGAGCACGAATTTGAGCAAAAGAACAAACTAAGGAGTGTTCCTCAAGAAGCGAAAGACCACGAGATTGGCGATATTGATTGATTCCATTTAGGGAGTTTGATATTGTACTGGTTGGAGTCTGTTTCGAGGGATTGTTTTGAGAAACTAGTGGAGTCGATAATGGAACCCGTTTCGGTTCTTTGGTGGGTTCCGCTGGGAATGAAAAGGCGCGCTTGGCATGGGAGACACCTTTAATAGATGGTTTGTCGCGCAATGTGGGGAGCATTACAACGTGTGATCGAATAAAATAGCCGGCGTAACTGAGTAGAAAAAAAATGACGATATACTTTCGATAATGATAGCAAGCCTTAGTAATTTTACTATACAACATTAGTATAAAATAAAAAGTTTAAATAAATCTATATAGGCTCTTGTAATAAGGCGCTTTTAATGATATAATCCGGGAACTGTTTTTATTAGCGCATTTATATTTTTGATTCATGAAATTATATCATCTTCTGACGGCCCATATATTGATGTTTATAGTCATTATTGTAACGGCTCGAAATGTGAGCGCGCAGTCAGTACCTACATTTCCTTCTTGTCTTCAACCTCAGGGCACTTTGATTGCACAACATGTTTCTGGACCTCATGGTGTTCCTGGTGATTTAAATACTTACAATGGTATTGACACCGTATATAAACTCACCAATGATACGTATGTACAATGTCTTTGTGCAGGAAATGGCGTAGGTATTCAGTCGAACTGGTGGAATGTTCGTAACTTGAGCGAACAGCAGATTAATAGTCTTACCAGAAGTGGGTGGAAGTCGATTCCAAATGGGTATGCATGGGGTTTAACAGAGGGCGGATATCTCGCACAAAATACGCAATACAATTGTCCTGGAGATGTCGGTGGTGTACGAGGAACAAAAACGCGCATCGGTGGGCAGGTGTTGGGACTTGCAACAACAGGATCGCTTCCGATGATAGTGCTTTCGGCAGGTATTGGCATTGTATTATTGCTTCTCGGCGGGATCTTCAGAAAAAACTCGAAAACAATCTAATGCAACACGCATCTTACTTACTGACATCGCTGGGAGTCTTGTGCGTTTTATACAGCGCACTCCTTTTGCATATCAGAAACGATCCTATGAGACTTGCGTTCACCAGTGTTCCTACCAAGGATGAAACCACCTTCTACCAAACTCCGAATCGTATCCGTATCGTCTCTGCACAAATTGAAGCTCCTATTGTTAAAGGTACTGTGAACAAAAGCACATGGACAACGAGTGAGAATGCGATATCTCACTTAGCCACATCAGCACTACCTGGCACTCAAGGAAATTCAGTTTATTACGGACATAATTGGGCAGGTCTTTTTGCACATTTAAAAGATGTACTGCCAGGCGACCTTGTAGAGATAGTAGACGCAAATGCCACAAAAAATGTGTATACTATTGAATCTATTGGTGTTGTCTCGCCTGATCAAACTCACATTCTCAACGAGACAATTGACAAAAGAATCACCCTTTACACATGTACAGGTTTCCTCGATTCCAAAAGACTCGTGGTCACGGGAATACTTAAATATTCACAAACATTATCTCAGCATTACAAAAGCCCATGATTTCCAAAGATATATTTAACGGGGTATCAGTAATAGTTCCTATCCTAAATGAAGAAGCCACCGTCCTTCAATTAGTACAAAGAATAGAGGCTCAACTGGGAAAACGTTGTCCATATGAAATTATTTTTGTTGACGATTACTCAGAAGACAACACTGAGTCAGAAATAAAAAAACTTCTTTCAACATATCCTATTTCTTTTTATAAAAAAATAGGAAGCCCAGGGAAGGCACAGTCACTCTTGCAAGGGTTTAGCTACGCAAAATTCGAGATACTCTGTATGATTGATGCAGATCTCCAGTATGCTCCAGAAGCAATTCCTGCAATGCTTGATCAGGTAAACCAGGGGCGCGATGTAGTTGTAGCGAATCGAAAAGATCTCCATACGAGTCACCTTCGTCAAATCATGAGCCGTACTTTCAACCTTATTTTGGGTAAAATCCTTCATCAATTTGATGTAGATGTGCAGTCAGGACTGAAAGTGTTTAGAAGAGAGATTGTTGAACGAGTAACTATTGATCCATTTGCGTGGACGTTTGATCTTGAGTTTTTAATTGCTGCACGTTCTGCTGGGTATTCCTTCGGATCAACGACTATTTCGTTTCACAAACGTGAAGCAGGTACTTCAAAAATCCGTCTGTTCAATGCCATCTTTCAAATTGGATTATCTGCAATAAGCCTCCGGTTTCGAGCACCGAAAATAATCCCATTTCATAAAGACAATGCAAAAGGAAGCGGCTTTCATTACAAACAAAAAGAGTTTGTCCACTTTACCGATCTTCATATCGGCGAAAGCGCTGTTGAAACAATCTTGTATCACCAAAAGGTTTTTATTTTTGGCATCATTTTAGTCATAACATTAGGATTATTTTTCAATTGGGTGGCAACTATTATTGTCATCATTTCTCTTTTAACTTTTCAATACTTTGTCGATTTACTTTTTAATCTATGGCTTATTATTCGTACGTTTCATAAATCACCTGAGATCAAGGTTGATCCATCTGAATTTGCTTTAGTAAACGAATGGCCCATGTATACCATCTTTTGCCCATTGTACCGTGAATGGGTTGTTGTTGGTCAGTTTGTGAAAGCCATCGATAAGCTCGATTATCCAAAAGATAAGCTACAAGTACAACTACTCTTGGAAGAGGATGATGTTGAGACAATCGAACATATTCGCCAGATGAATCTTCCATCCTATTTTGAGATCGTTATTGTTCCCGACACCTTGCCGAAAACGAAACCAAAAGCATGTAACTACGGACTTATGAAAGCAAAAGGAGAGTACGCGGTCATTTTTGATGCAGAAGACATTCCTGAACCCGACCAGCTTAAAAAAGCCGTAATTGGCTTTACCAGACATGGGGAAAAAACCGCATGTATACAGGCAAAACTCAATTACTACAATCCTTCTCAAAACCTCCTTACTCGCTTGTTTACTCTCGAGTACTCTCTTTGGTTTGATCTTATCTTAACCGGTTTGCAATCCATCAATGCACCCATTCCCCTTGGAGGTACTTCGAATCATTTTAGGGTTAAGCGGCTGAGAGAAGTGCACGGTTGGGACTCATTCAATGTGACTGAAGACTGTGATCTCGGAATTCGCCTCGCAAAAAAAGGGTACCAAACTGCAATTATAGACTCGATGACATTCGAAGAGGCAAATAGCGACTTTCTCAATTGGCTCAATCAGCGCTCACGATGGATAAAAGGATACATGCAAACATATCTCGTTCACATGAGAAATCCTCGTGAATTATTACAGAAAAATTTCCGTTTACACTTTTTGACATTTCAACTCGTGGTGGGTGGCAAAATTCTCTCGCTTTTTATTAATCCTCTCATGTGGCTCCTCACTATTTTGTATTTTTCTCTTCGTGCGATTATCGGCCCCACGATTGAACAGTTTTTCCCGAGTGTTATTTTCTACATTGCCGTACTAAGTCTTGTTGTTGGTAACTTTTTTTATCTATACATGTACATGTTGGGCTGTGCAAAACGCAAGCACTATGAACTTATGAAGTATGTGTTTTTTGTTCCTTTTTATTGGCTTAGCATGAGCATTGCTTCATGGATGGCTTTATTTCAGCTTCTCATGAAACCTCAT
>CALESU010000026.1 GCA_937914905.1 uncultured bacterium | reverse complement strand
TTTCATCATTATTTTCTGGCCTCAATATCTTCAATTTGTGGGATTTGGGATTTTGGGTGCGACAGTTCTCCTCGCCGGTTTATTATATCTTCGGGATTTGAGACAAAAACCTTAAGCTCAACTACGTGCCACACACTCCCCCAACCGTGCATCAAACGTCAGCAACTTCGCTCCCCTCTCCTTTGCAAGCGCCACATATGAAGCGTCATAACAGGAGATGTAGTACATAACTCCGGAGTCATCGGATCGTATTAGATCTTATGAATGCATTTGAGAGTTTCGCAGGAGCACTTCGCGAATCATCGCCTGATATTTCACCCCATATTGCTTGGCGCCATGCTCCAGCGCCAAAAATTCTCATTCTCTTTCCTCGCTTTACATATCTCACCATGATTTACTCTTGTTTATCCTTCATTTGTCAAGTTGAATGGAAAGGAGTATCGTATATAATGAGGGGGATGGACAACCATTTCGATTCCTCTCCCCCACCTCCACCAAAAGAAGTAAAACGTCCAGAGACGCCTCCTATCACCAGATCAGATATTCATAGTTTTTTAGAACTTCAACGGTTTTTTTCTGACCTTACCGATACGCAAGCGGTGGCTGATTTTGGCATGCCAAAAAAAAATTTAGAAAGGTTTACCCTCTCAATCGCACGCGAATTTCGCGGAGATCACAGAACAATTGAGCTTCAAGGAAGAAGTCCATTATTAACGGCTTTAATATATGGGATTACGTCGGCAAAAGCAGAGAGATTTGAAGCAAGGGTCAAGGAAGGAGATTCACAACCAAATCTTCTTAATGCTGGAGACCTCGATGAGTTGATTGATTTTTTCGTGAGATATAAATCAGATTGGCCCGATATAGGAGTAGAAGAAAAAACCTATCACTCGAATGAAATTGCAGATATTATCGGAGCAGTAGTCAAAGGAGTTGCTCCCGTTGCTATCATTCCCATTGGTTTAGATATTCGTAAGCGTGTCATCGAGCTTGCGCCCTGGCTTGCGCCGAAAAGAAATGGCTCCTTTACTCCCCTTCCCGCCTCTATAGATCCCTCATAACTCATGTATAATGTTCCCATGCCACTTGCTCATCTGCAAATCCGCAATCCCCGAGAGGATGAAATCGGCCCAGAGGCAGCCACGCAGGTATTCTCTTCATTTTTGTCTGGAAAAACCTCACTTTTTAGCAGATTGTTCTCGTCCGTAGATAATTACGCATTTGAACTCTTTCTTACCGGCCAGTCCATTTATTATTACGTCACCGTCCCCGAACCTCGCGAGTCACTCATCCAGAGTTTGCTCCAAGCTTCTTACCCCCAATCTGCCATCAATCGCACGAGTGACCCACTGGACGTGGTACTAAAAAACCCTATTCAGACTGCAGGAGAGCTTTCTTTGCAGTACGCATATTCCCTACCCATCAAAACCTATGCTGAGATTTCAGAGATTGATCCCTTGTCCTCGATCGTGGGACTTCTTGCCAAACAAGGGCCATGGTACCGTCTTTGCATCCAACTTCTGGTAACCACGCCTTCCTTTGCCTGGCAAGGAGATGCGCTTGCTTCGCGCACGCGCACAAAAACTGACCCTCTCACCGGAGAACAAAAAGAAGAGTCTTCAAGTGATAACGCTTCCTACCTTGCAAAAAAAGTGATGTTTCCTGGGGGCCGTGCAACAATCCGTATTCTTGCAACGTCAAAAGAAAAAGAGCATGATCCCAAAATCCTCATGCAGAATGTCGCCGGAACGTATGGAAGCTTTTCCTTGGGAGAAGGAAACTCTCTGGCGCTTAAAGTCAAAACATTCGGGAAAGAGGCATTTATCAAAAGGATAAAAGAACGGTCTTTTGGCCTTTTGGAGCATCGGAAACAGATTTTGAATGCGCAAGAGCTCGCAACCTTGTGGCATCCACCGGGACTTGCCATTCATGGGATAAAAAATATTGCATGGGGTAAAACGCTTTCCGGAGAACCTCCGGAGAATTTGCCCACCACGGATAATATTCCTGAAGAAGGAAAAAATGACATCAATTTTTTTGGAAAAGCCGAGTATAAAAATAAGGACTCCATTTTTGGCATAAAAACGAAGGATCGAAGAAAACATGTATATATCATCGGGAAAACAGGAGCCGGAAAATCCACGCTCATTGCCAATATGGCAATTGATGATATCCGGCGTGATCGTGGGATAGGCATTATTGATCCTCATGGAGATCTTTCAGAAACAATTCTTGAGTATATCCCCAAACGGAGAATGAATGACGTGGTGTATCTTGAGCCGTTTGACGCAGAACGTCCGTTTGCTTTAAATGTCCTTGAGGTCAGAAATCATACCCACCGAGATCTGGTGGCGTCTGGGATCGTCTCCATTTTTTATAAAATCTATGGAGATTCCTGGGGTCCGCGTTTGGAATATATTTTGAGAAATACCATTCTCACCCTTCTTGAAATCCCCAATGCCACCCTGGCCGATGCGCTTCCCCTTCTTGCAGACGCAAACTATCGAAAGAAGAATCTCGCATTTGTGAAAGATCAGGTGCTCTATGACTTTTGGACGAAAGAGTTTGACAAAATGACAGACAAACTCCGTGTGGAGGCTATCTCCCCTATCCAAAACAAGATCGGGCAATTTGTATCTTCAAAAATGATTCGGAATATTATTGACCATCCGAAATCGTCTATCGATCTTGAGGAGATCATGAACTCGGGAAAAATACTGATTCTCAACCTGTCTCAAGGAAAGTTGGGAGAAGACAACGCAGCACTTTTAGGAGCGATGATTATCACCCAAATTCAACTTGCTGCAATGAACCGATCATTTCAAAAAGAAGTAGATCGAAGAGATTTTTTCATGTATGTAGATGAGTTTCAAAATTTTGCGACTTCCTCTTTCATCAAAATCCTCTCTGAAGCGCGAAAATATCGGTTGGCACTTACTCTGGCAAATCAGTATATCGAGCAGATTGATGAAGACGTGATGACGGCGATTTTTGGAAACGTGGGGACACTGATGTCATTTGTTGTGGGAGCCAGGGATGCAGAGTTTTTGACGAAAGAGTATTCAGGGCTCTACACTGCGAATGATTTGGTATCGCTTGGGAAGTATGAAACGGTTTTGAAGATGTCGATTGATGAGATGACCTCTGCCCCATTCCCCGCAAAAACACTTCCTCTTCCGGCGCTCAAGAACTCAAACACAGAAAAAATCATCAAACTATCAAAGGAGAAGTTTGGAAGAAAGGTATAAGGCTTCGTCTCAATTACTTCTTTCCCCTATTCTTCAGCCATGAGCCGATAAACGAAGCGGCAGTCATCCCAAGCATACTAAACATCTTTCCTTTGTGACTTTCCAAGAGCCCCAAAACTGAAGCTTCAATATGCTGAGGCAGAGATCGCAAGGTTTTGAGGAGTTGCACAAATACCACAATCCCCATCACAAAAAAACCAATGAAGAGAGCCATAAATGTCATCGAGATGACGTAAAACCAACTCTGCAAGTCCATAGATTATGTGTGTGAATTTGGTAATTGACGAATTAGGATTTCTTCGTTCCTTTTTTTTCTGTCTCCTTCTCCCCTTTTATCACCGTCTTTATATCTTCTTCTGCTTCTTGAGCGATATACTCCCAGCGATCTGTCAAGTATTCCTTCAATTTATCCACATGCGTCTGAACCACATCTTTCTCTTTTCGCATATGAGAAATTACTTCATCAACTACTTCTTGATATTTATC
>CALESU010000025.1 GCA_937914905.1 uncultured bacterium | reverse complement strand
TGGGCAAAGCTTGATGGAAGAGCATCCCAGAAAAAAATCCAGGCATTACGTGAAGCTTTTTTAAACCATTTTGGGCCATCAAGCGCTTACATGGATAAAGAAAGGAATAATACCTATCACTTCAAAGTCGCGGTGGAGAAGATGTGTGAATAATTGTATGCGGAGGTGAGAGGATTCGAACCCCTGGTAGTCTTTCAACTACGCTAGTTTTCGAAACTAGTCCATTAAACCGCTCTGGCACACCTCCATCACAATAAATCGTAAGGGTATTATATCAGTTTTTACCACGTGAAATCGCATTTGTAGTGCTATAATGGCTGTCATGACAGAAAGTGCACGGTTTCCCTACGAGCCTTCAGTACAGCTAAGAGACGTGGATGCGCTGATGGGAAACTTCGCCCATCACGCGGTACACATATTTGAAAATGACCCAGCTCGAGATGTTTTAATCCCGCTCAACGGCTCCGTTCTTCCACTATTCTATGTCATGCAACAATATGCGAGTGATTGTCCTGAACAACTCCCAGAATTTATAAAACGACTCGTTTTTGTTGTTGATTCAAAAAATGGAGATAGGAAAGTAGAAGATTTTAGAACGAGTAGCGTAATCCAGACGCCCGATATTTTTTACCTTGATGACATTGTAGACGAAGGTCATAGTGCCGCAGCATTTTTAAGCAAAGTGAGTGGGCATATTGACGTTATTGCACCAATACAAAAGGAGCACACCGAAAAGAACCGGCGAATGTATAATCCAACTCGCTTGGGCACACAAACAATAAAAGCAGTTCCCAACGAGTGGTACGCAGGAGGCTTGGGAATGAATGAAGGAATGAAGCTCGATAATCCTGAAGCTCAAGCACTTCTCTCAACACTACAGCGATTTTCTCGATCTGTTTTTTTTGTAAACAATGATGCTCTTACTGACGAAGCCTCTCGAACAGACTTCTTTTCAAAAAAACTTCTTCCCGCATTTTCTGTGGATGATCCCCTTTTTCGACTCTGCTATCGCATGGAGTGTGCAAAAATCATGGGCGATACACAAGGATTTCTCGATTTGAGTCAACAGGTTGTTCCCGTCATAATGCAGAAGCTTGGCTTCACAACCTAATCATCTCCACTGAAGTTGCAGCAATGTCTTGAATCTCCTCTTCTGTCGTTGTTGCGATGGTTTGATATTCTTTAATGACGTTTGTTACTAAGTGACGATTGGTATCATCAAGTTCTGAAAAAATATCATCCAAGAGAAGTATTGGGCGAATGCCAGAGAGTTCCTCAAGATAGGAAAGTTCATTCAGTTTGAGCCAAAAAATTGCCATGCGTTGCTCGCTTCGAGAGCCATACAAATGTACTTCTTTTTTTCGTCCTTTGGACGATTCATGCAAAAAAATCTGAAAGTCATCTTTTTGGGGACCGATTACCGTACGACGAAACCTTCGCTCAAGTGCCGATACTTCACGTAACCGATCTCTCGTGCATGGGTCTGAATGATAGGAGATAGAAAATGGCTTTGTCGCTTTTTCTTGATGATTGTTAAGATACTGAACAAATCGTGTTCGACCTGCTGTAATAACGGCACTATGTGCAACTACCTGCATGTCCCAATAACCAATCTGTTCATCAAGAGTTCGTTCATCTTCAAATGCTTCAAGAAGCTTGTTGCGCGAACGAAGCGCGGTTTCATACATTCTCAAACTTCGTTTATACTCAGGATCAGATGCGGAAATCACTGTATCGAGATATCTTCGTCTTCTCCCGGGGGAACCGGTTATTATCTGAATTTGCTCCGGTGCAAAGAGAACAGCGTGCGTTTGATGATCTCGGTAAAATCGCGATGTTTTTTTTGCTTTTCCCACATAATATGTTTTGGTGACGGTCGATTCTGATGCGCGCGTTATCGCAACTTGAAAAATTTCCTTCATCCCATCATGAGAAAAATAGGATTCGATCATGCTTTCAGTAGAGGGGAAG
>CALESU010000024.1 GCA_937914905.1 uncultured bacterium | reverse complement strand
AATTGTCACCATGCTTGAGGCGCCCATAGATATCGGCATCATCCACTATGCCTCAGACACACCTTTCACCAAAGCCATCACGCTTGGCACTCGCAACCTAGGATATGAAGGCGTCGAGGCAACCTACGTTTCTTCTTTGGCTATTTTGCGCAGGATTGTGGAGAGGGAGATGAAAGGATGAGGTTTAGATTCCCTCTTCTTTTTCTGCTACCTTTAGACGGTCTATAAGATTGTCTACTACGTTTTTATCGATTTTTGAGAATGCAAACCATTTTTTACCGAGGTCTTTTAGAGAGGCTCCAATATGATATACGGTCGTGTCATCGATAACAATAAATCGATCATGGCATGTTTTAAACACATGTACGCGAATCATCTCGTATTGACTATTGATTTTTGCAGTATCTAATTTAAATTCTTGAGAAATTGAATGAGTATAAAGAGTGGCAAGTACGCCCTTTTTTCTTTTCATGAGAAGATTAATGACGGTTTCATCCAGATAGTTGTCAATTATTTGAATTGATATATTTGCAGATTTCATAATTCTGACTACAAATTCGTAAGCGTCATACGTTTGTCCATCAAAAAAGATACCCTGATTTGCAATAAAATCCCCTTCAAGCGCTTTCAACACACCCTCCAGCTTCATGTCGTGATCAGACAATTTCAAATCTATTGTATCGATCCGTTTCAATAGGTCTATATTCGCAGTTATCGTGTGTCGAAGTTTAACGAAAGTTTGCATAATCTGAATACTGGCTCTAATTGCAGTATCGCTCGTCAATATCGCAGATAACATTGCGACACCTTGTTCGGAAAATGCATAGGGTAGATATCGACTGCCACCTTGCTCACTTTTTGAGGTCACAAATTGTGACCTCAAACTTATCACCTCTTCTTCAGTAATTTGAAAACAGAAATCTTCTGGAAACCTTTCTTTATTGCGCTTTACTGCTTGATTTAATGCTTTTGTCTTAACGCCATATATATTTGCTAAATCTCGATCCAACATGACGTAGGAGCCACGAATATTGAAAATATAATCTGTAATGGGAGGTGCCAAAATTCGAGGAGATGATGTCATATTGCTTATACCATTGTATCACTTATAAACAAGAGCACCGATAAGAACAGGCTGTTATAATGGCGTCATGCCATCAATGAGACTCAATCCCCTCTCCTCCGAAGAAAAACGAGTAATCCTTGACCGTGGCACTGAAGCTCCGTTTACGGGAGAATATGAACACAATACTAAAAGTGGAGTCTATTATTGTAGGCAATGTGATGCTCCACTCTATCACTCTTCTGATAAGTTTGAATCTGAATGTGGCTGGCCGAGTTTTGACGACGAACTACCCGGAGCAGTACAAAAAAAGCCCGATCCTGACGGAATGAGAACTGAGATTGTCTGTGCGCAATGCGGAGGGCATTTGGGACATATATTCTTAGGAGAAGAATTAACCGCGAAAAATACCCGGCATTGTGTGAACTCAATCTCGCTTCGATTTGTTCCCTCATCAATTTGATATATAATTTCTCGATGTCAGCAGAAATTGAATCAAAACCCGTCTGCAACGCACTACGTAAGGAAGGTTGCATACGGGATGAAGGATATTGTATAGACGAGGACGGTCCCCCGTGCACTAATGGTTTGTCTGAAAGAAGTCTCCCTGAAGCTCCCCATATCATAATGGTCGGTCCTTGTGAGGCAAGAGGAGTGCCTCCTCAAGTGGAAGATGCTGAAAAATAAGCGAGTATATCAATTTTTACTTCATAAAAACCTACCAATAGAATTAAGAAGCAGGCTCTCCATGATATAATTTTGACGTATGCACGATTCTCCCTCACCTTCCAAATTCACCCTTCCTACCATCTTTGTTATTTTCGGCATAACGGGAGATTTAGTACAAAAAAAAATCTTGCGCGCTCTGTATGATTTGTACCTCAAAAAAATGCTTCCCGAACGATTTCGCGTATATGGAGTATCTCGGAGAGATTTTTCGGATGAAATGCTTCGGTCTTACCTTGAAGAAATAATGGATGAAGAAGATTATCCTGAAGTGGAACGGCATGAGGAGTTTTTGTCTTCATTTTTCTATGTTGCGGGAGACTTTCTCAGACAAGATGCATTTGATTCCCTTGCGACAAAACTGGGACGTGTAGACGGAGAATGGAGTATTTGTTCCAACAAACTCTTTTACCTTGCGGTCCCTCCTGATGGCTACGCTCCAATCGTGACACGCTTGCATGACACCGGTTTAACTAAGCCCTGTGGCCCAGAGGAAGGATGGACTCGAGTCATTCTCGAAAAACCATTTGGAACAGACAAACAGACGGCTATTGAACTTGATAGCTTGCTCGGCAAACTCTTTAAAGAGGAACAGATTTATCGCGTGGATCATTATTTGGCTAAAGAAACCGTCAAAAACATCTTAATTTTCCGCTTTGCAAACTCATTTCTCACTCCTGCATGGAATAAAGATTAGATCGAAAAAATAGAGGTAAGACTCTTGCAAAAGGGTGGCGTTTTAAAACGGGGAGATTTTTATGACAAAGTAGGAGCGCTTCGGGACGTAGGGCAAAATCATATGCTCCAACTTCTCGGACTATTCCTCATGGATCCCCCGCAGTCATTGGACCCTCTTGAAATCAAACAAAAAAGAGGAGAGGCGCTCGCTTCTCTTCGCGTCATGACTCCTGAAGAAGTCAGCGCTCAAACCGTGCGCGCGCAATATGAGGGGTACCGAAGAGTTCAAGGTGTAGATCCTGACTCAACTACTGAAACCTATTTCCGCATCAAAGCATATTCAGACAAACCCGCATTCGCAGGAGTTCCTTTGTATTTAGAAAGTGGAAAAGCTCATGGCGTGGATCTGACCGAAGTGGTCGTAACCTTTAAACAGTCCCCTTTCTGTCTGTATGCAGTCCCCGGCGCACAACATAACGTACTCCATTATTACATCCGCCCTGAAGAAAAAATCAGCATGAAGTTTTATGCAAAAAAGCCAGGATTTACATATGAAGTCTCTGATCACGCACTTGGATTCAATTATCGAGATGCATATACCCATGAGCAGTTTATAGATGATTATGAAGCTCTGCTCTATGATATTATCCGCGGAGATCAAACGCTCTTTGTTTCCACGGGGGAAGTCTTACATGAATGGGCATTTATCGAACCTATTGTAAAAACGTGGCAATTAGCACAAAAACCAGATTTGACGTTTTATCCCAAAGGCTCATATATAGATCCTTCTGACGATTCGACGTCGAAGAAATAATTGTATCGATATTATGAAAAAAGAAATTGGCATTATTGGATTAGGAAAAATGGGATGGGGAATTGCAAAACAGTTGCAAGAAAAAGGGTGGCGCGTCATTGTCTCAAACCGTTCGCCAGAAAAAGTGGATGAAGGGGCGCGAGAGGGAATGATTCCCGCGTATTCATTTGAGGAATTCCTTTCGCGATTTCAGGGGTCCCCTCGTGTGATTTGGCTCATGCTCCCTGCGGGAGAAGTGACTGAAGAAACGCTATTTGGAACAGAAGGAATTTCCCCATTATTGCGTCAAGGAGACATTGTAATTGACGGAGGAAATTCCCATTTTAAAGATGACGCGCCACGTGCGAAGAAATTGGAAAAACGAGGCATTCAATACTTGGATGTGGGAGTTTCTGGAGGACCCGCAGGGGCTCGAAACGGAGCTTGTCTTATGATCGGAGGAGAGAAAAATCTATTTTCACAACTAGAGGAACTTTTCAAAGCACTATCACTTCCTGAAGGATATGCTCATTTTGAAGGCATGGGAGCAGGACATTTTGTCAAAATGGTGCACAACGGGGTTGAGTACGGCATGATGCAGGCTATTGGGGAAGGGTTTAATCTTATGAAACAATCTCCGTACCGCTTAGATCTTGAAGAAGTTACGCGCATTTACAATACGGGAAGTGTTATCGAATCCCGACTTGTGGATTGGCTTCACAAAGCGTACCAAGCATGGGGCGTGGAACTTGACTCAATATCCGGAACAGTTAAGCATAGTGGCGAGGGAGCATGGACCGTGGAGACAGCACAAGAGATGGGAGAGCTGGTCCCCGTCATTGAGGCGTCTCTTCAGTTTCGAAAAGACTCTGAAGAAAGCCCAAGTTATACCGGAAAAGTAGTTTCCGCGCTCCGAGGGCAATTTGGCGGACACCCTGTTAAAAAGTAACCAATACTAAATCTGTCATTCCGGACCCCGATCCGGAATCCAGACTTAGTTCAATTTATATATATTCATGAACTTCTCAAAAATCATAGACATTTCAATCCCCCTTTCCCCATCAACAGTTGTATATCCAGGAAATCCTCCGGTTGAAATTGAAGCGCTAACGAGTGAGTCAACCGCATCCACGATCTCTCAAATCACGATGGGATCACACACCGGAACCCATGTGGACGCACCTCTTCATGTGTTTCCCAACGGTGCGGGAGTGGGGTCGTATTCGCTGGATCGATTTGTAGGGAGTGCTCGTGTCCTTGATTGCACGTCGGAAACTATTTCAGTCACACGAGCGACTCTTGAAACGTATAATGTTCAACGAGGAGAGCGAATTCTTCTCAAAACCACAAACTCAGGAAGATTGCAGGAGCCATTTTTCTCTCAATTTATCTTTCTTTCCCCCGAAGGAGCAGAGTATCTCGCAGATCGTGAAGTCGCACTGGTTGCTATTGATTATTTTTCTATAAAACAGAAAGGTTCGAAAGACAATCGCCCACACACAGCACTTCTCTCCAAAGGGATTCCCATCATAGAAGGCGTTGATCTTCAGAATGTAATTCCAGGAGACTATTTCCTTTCTGCTCTTCCTCTCCGGTTTGACGAGCTTGATGGCTCACCTATTCGTGCTGTCATTATGCGATAGCGATCATCCAATCACCTTGCAAACGCTCCACCAAGCAGTCAAATAATCTGCTCGAAGATTTTGATATTTCAAGTAATAGGCGTGTTCCCATACGTCAATTCCTATAAGCGGCGTGTCTCCGGTCATATAAGGCGAATCTTGATTGGGCGTTGAGTAAATCTTTAGTTCTTTTTGTGCATTTTCAACAAGCCAAACCCAACCACTTCCAAATCGGGCGATACCCCCCGCTTGCATTTCCTGTTTAAATGATTCAAGTGATCCAAATGTGGACTTGATGCGAGATACAAGCGCTTCGTCGACGGCTTTTTCTGGCCCCATAAGAGTCCAGTAAAGTGAGTGGTTGAGGTGACCTCCTCCATTATTACGAAGCGCTGTTTTGTCTGCTTGAGGGATATCGAGAGTTTCAAGATTTGAGACAAGATCAATGAGCTCGCGATTTTGAAGAGCTTCATGTTTTGCAAGCACTTCATTCAGTTTTGCGATATAAGTAGCGTGATGTTTCCCATGGTGAATCTGCATGGTTTTCGTGTCAATATGAGGTTCGAGTGCAGAAAAATCATAGGTTAGTTCAGGAAGAGTAATGGTCATAATAGTATGTTTAAATAAGTAACACTCTCATTTTACCCTACAATCCTTGATATGCGAAGTTAAGATCGGGCAATATGCATTATTGCAACAGAGTCGCACATAAGGTATACTTTGCTTGCAATGAAAACAATTCATCATGAAAAAATAAAACAAGATGGTCACCGGATGACCCAAGCTAGAAGTTCCATCATTGAGCTCCTTGAAAGTACCCCAAGCCCCATTTCTGCAAAAGGCTTGCATACCATGCTTGAGAGGATTGGGGTTCATGTGAACGTAACTACTGTGTACCGAGAACTGGATTTTCTTTTGGAACAAAATATTATCGAAAAAGTACCCCTTAAAGATTCTGAGGTGTTGTATGAAATGAAAGGAAGACCTCATCATCACCACTTATTGTGTACGAAGTGTGGAGATATCCAAGATATTTCACTTGAATCTGAACATGTTCTATTAGAAGAAGCAAGACAATCTTCAGCCTATCAGATAAAAGCACACGCGCTTGCCTTTTACGGATACTGTAAGAGATGTCAGTAACGAAAGGATCCTTCCCAACGAGAGAGCATCGGGGAATGTTGACTGGACTAACACTTCTTTACAGACTCGGATCTTGCACGGGCTTGATGTTTTTGTTGAAAGTGAGATTATCCAAAATCATATTGGTCTCTTTTGTTACTTGCTCACTCTCGTCGCTCCAAATTTTGATCGAGAAAAGGTTTTCTCCCTTTTCAGTCACACCGAGAAATAGTGGCTCTTTATAAAAATCTCCGCCTTTATTTACTCCTTCGATCCAAATTCCCTGAGTTGCGAGCTTTCCAAATGACGTTTCCTGAGAGAGGGTTACTTTTGCCGAATCTATGCTTTGAGCTTGTTTCACAAATTGAGCGAGCGTCAACCCTTCTGTGTTTGCCGTACAAATTAAATTAAACCCGGGATAATTCGTGTTAAAAGATGATCCTGGTTCGAGAGTTTGGGGAATCCGCTGTGCATCAGTCTTAAATGAAACCATTCCGATAAGTGTGCCAACCACATTGCTTTGTGATTCAGGAACCATTCCTCGCATTGATTCGGGGTTCACAAAACGCTCTTCATAGATCCATTTTTTCCCTGTTTCCTTGTCAACAGTTCCCGGTAGCGAGATTTGAACTCCACATGAAGAAGGAACGGAAAAAGGAAAGGTTGCAGAGTCCACCTTAACGGTTTTTCCTTTTGCAAGTTCACGCTTAATTTCTTCTCGAATAAATGGAACTCCTTTGGAAATCCCAAAGTACGAAACTATTCCTAATAGGAGCAATCCAATTATAGAGACTAGATAAATCCAGATCGCATTCGTAGATGTATTTT
Source organism: uncultured bacterium (assembly GCA_937914905.1). Lineage (GTDB taxonomy): Bacteria > Patescibacteriota > Microgenomatia > UBA1406 > GWC2-37-13 > UBA1450. The sequence continues at coordinate 6,091 of CALESU010000024.1, read as the reverse complement.
GAGGGGTATCCTTATCTAAAAATCTATAAAGAAGAATGTAATACGGTACAGAAAAAATCGATAGGAAATATGAACCCAAAACGGATATCATCCCTCCCCAAAAGGCAAAGTCGGCAACTTTCATCATCCCCTGACTAACTATACTTAAGAGAACAGAGACTGCAACTAGCGCCAACGTTCTTCCTAAAACAAGACCAAAGTGGGAACTGACCATCTGCGTGCTTCTTCGAACGGCTCCGAGAATGCTATTTTCAGTCAACACCAGTTCGTACCATGCCATTGAAATGAAAAGAAGAACGAAAAGTCCAGGGATTACCAAAGGAACCATTCCCCCCATGACAAGAAGTGATGCGAGGATGGAAAAGAGTGTCAGCGGAAGGGCTCGTGAAAATCCCTTGCCGATACTTTCTCCAAAGCCCATTTTGGTGTCAGTCCCAACTTTTCGCACCATTGCCGCCATAAATCCTGAGGCTAGAATGATACTGATTATCAAATACAACGTAACCCATCCGAAAAACTCATACCAGAGACTTGCAGGCAGAGAAAGGATAGATTCAGGATTTGAGTTTGTGATATTGGAGACAACCTGTTTGATTTCTTCATTCTGCATTCCCCAGAACAATATTCCTCCTACAGCAACGGTGCTCAAAATGATTTGAGTAACTCCAGAGATGACTATTAACCCAATGAGTGAAGCGACATTACTCGTAAACAATCCCCATGCATCGCTAAGGTGCTGGGAAAATGAAAACGTATTTACCGATGACGATTCCGTACTGGTTGGGTTGGGTTGTTGGGGTTGCATATACGTGTATTATACACCCTCGCTCATGACTTTTGCGATATATTCTGATATACTTGTCCTTTCCCATCTATGAATATTCGCAATATCGCCATTATCGCCCACGTCGATCATGGAAAAACAACCCTGGTTGACGGCCTTCTCAAACAAGCTCATGTCTTTCGAGACAATCAAAAAGAAATGCATGAAGAGCTTCTCATGGATTCCAATGACTTGGAACGAGAAAAAGGAATCACCATTCTTGCGAAAAATACAGCAATCGAATACAAAGGTGAGCGTATTAATATCATCGACACTCCCGGGCATGCAGATTTCGGTAGTGAAGTCGAGCGCGTGCTCAATATGGCAAGTGGCGCACTCCTTCTTGTTGACGCTGCAGAAGGGCCTCTTCCTCAAACGAAGTTTGTGTTGAAAAAAGCGTTACAAGCAAAATTAAAACTTATTCTGTTTATCAATAAAATTGACAAAAAAGACGCAAGACCAATTGAAGTTCAACGCGAAGTTGAAAACCTCTTTTTAGATCTTGCAGAAGACGAAGAATCTCTTCATTTTACGACTCTCTATGGAGTAGGAAGAGATGCAAAAGCATTTTTGACATTACCTGAAACATACACTTCAGATACCCCTGGAGACCTCTCTCCCCTTTTGGATACAATTGCAAAAGAAGTTCCTAATAGTCACATCAATCCAGAAAAACCCTTTCAAATGCTCATATCAACGATTGATCATGATCCATATGTGGGACGTATTTGTATCGGAAAAGTTACGCAAGGAACACTTGTAAAAGGGGGAAGAATCGCACTTATTGATGAAGGAGAAATTCTCGGCACATTTTCTGCGACAAAACTGTTTGTCAGTAAAGGGTTGGGTCGAGTTGAGACAGATCAGATTAACTCAGGAGATATTGGCGCACTTGCGGGGATCCCAGAACTTACCATTGGGCAAACCGTGACACACCCTGACAATCCCGTCAGTTTACCCAAAATCAAAGTTGAAGAACCTACCATTAAAATCAAAATTGGCCCCAATACCAGTCCTTTTGCAGGACGCGAGGGAGAATATGTCACGTCTCGCCAGATACGAGCACGACTTTATAAAGAGCTCGAGACAGACTTAGGATTGCGGGTCGAAGACGATCAAGAAACAACCGCCTTTATTGTAAGTGGTCGTGGAGAACTCCATTTGGCCGTACTCATTGAAACCATGCGACGAGAAGGATATGAAATGGAAGTCTCAAAGCCTCAAGTTATTTACAAGCAAGTTGATGGCGTTAAGTGCGAACCGTATGAAGAACTAACGATTGATGTCCAGAAGGAATACTTGGGAGAGGTTACGGATGAGTTGGGGAAACGAAAAGGAAAAATGATCAATATGGCTCCAGTCGGAGGCGTTGACATCAGGTTGATTTATAAAATTTCGAGCCGAAACCTTATCGGAATTCGAAGCAACTTACTCACGAACACAAGAGGCACTGCAATCATGCATACGTATCTACTTGGGTACGAACCACTCGGAACTGACATGGAACAAATTCGCCACGGCGCACTCATCTCCACTCAAGGAGGAGAAACATTGTCGTATGGCCTCGCAAATGCGCAGATTCGAGGATCAATGTTTTATGGACCGGGAATGAATGTGTACGAGGGAATGGTCGTGGGAATATCAACACAAGATCGCGACATTGAAGTCAATGTGTGTAAGGCAAAACAACAAACAAATAACCGGTCTTCAGGAGAAGGTGTTAAACTCATTCTTGAACCACCCACAACTCTTTCTCTAGAACAGTATCTCGATATTATTGGTGATGACGAACTTCTTGAAGTAACGCCCAAGAACTTACGTTTGCGAAAAAGATATCTCACCATTGCAGATCGACGAGTGAACAGAAGGAATTAAGAAGCTTCTCCATAAAATCTAATCTCCCCCGCATCAGGGAAAATAAGATTGTCTAAAAACGTAGCATCTTCTGTGGAAAAACTAACACAAGAACCTAACGGTTGTACGTTTGTCGGGAGGGGGCTTTGAGAATCCACCGGCGCTCTGCTTACTTCCCCTCCATCAATTCTCAAAAAACAATTTTGTGTGAGGTTGTATGTTTGTACGGGATTTTTAGCAATGACGATTGAAAAATCATCACTGAGAGAAGTTTTTTCATCCAGTTCAACCGTTGTTGCAAATGTTCTTATGAAACGGCTTTCTTCCCTCTTTCCGGGGATTCCCAAGTGAAGAGAGGCTTCTGTTTTTTCTGCATTCATTTGAAACCAATAGGTCGGAACATTGGCCGTTTCCAAAGGAGCGCGACCAATAGTGGGAAGTCCTTGCATTTGAGTCACCAAGACCATAAGAAGCACCACCAAACCTACGCTTATTAACGGGATAAATTTCTTCATATCTTAGGATTAAGAAACCCTATTGTGACACAAATATAAGGCTTTGTAAAGTGTTGGGGGGATGTATTCTTCACTTTTCAAACGCCACGACTTTTCGCTGGGTTAAATCATGAAATCCATAAATTCCATGATCACTCCCCATGCCGGAGCATTTTCGTCCTCCAAAAGGTGAACATGGTTGTCCATAATATGCATTATTAATCCCCACCATTCCTGCGTCAATTTGGGACGCCACGCGCTTGGCAAGAACCGTATCCTCTGTAAAGATATACGAACTTAGTCCGTACTTTGTATCATTGGCAAGATTTACCGCTTCTTCTTCTGTTTCAAATGAGACAATCGGCAAAACAGGACCAAACACTTCTTCTTGCCACACACGCATTTCGGGAGTAACTTGAGTAAGGAGTGTTGGCTGAAAAAAGAATCCTGAAAGATCAGAGATCTCTTTTCCTCCTGTTTCAATCTTTGCACTTTTTTCGATGGCATCTTGAAGCTGATCTTTCAACGCTTTAAGTTGACGGTGCGCGACAAGTGGCCCCATTTCGGTCGAAGGATCCATTGCATTGCCCACTTTTTTTGCTTCTGCTATTTGCTTCAGTTTCTGAACTACTTCATCGAGCCGACTGTTATGAACAATAAGCCGTTTTAATCCATCGCATACTTGGCCACAATTGAGAAATCTGTTCATGTAAATGGAGTGAATCGTGCGATCGATATCAGCATCTGCAAACACAATTCCGGGAGATGATCCTCCCAGTTCAAAAACGGCTTTTATAAATTTCTCAGCGGCAACGGTATATAAATACTGTCCCACTTTCGTGCTTCCGGTAAACCATATAAGATCAATTTCTTGATGGACCAAACAATCCCCCACCTTTCCATCTCCGTACACTTCAGCAAAAACTCCTTCAGGAAGGCCCGCTTGACTAACTAACTCTTCCATTTTTGTGCCAAACAAGGGGCACTCTTCAGAATTTTTCCATACCACCACATTACCCGCAGTTAGGTTTTGCATGACTCCCCACACAAAGTTAGAAATAGGAAAATTCCACGGAGTAATAACTGCAGAAACGCCATAGGGCTCATGGAAAACAGTGTGGTAGATTTCGTTATTTGAGAATGTTTCCTGAGGAGCAAGATACTCCGAAGCATGGTCCACATACCACTGTGCGTATCTCAACCCATCCTCAACGTCAATTTTCGCATCAGATATGGGCATTCCCATTTCTTGAGATTGGAGAGTAGTGAGTACTTCTTTACGAGAAGCAATCAGTTCTATTATTTTTCTAAGGAACCCATTTCTACCTTCCGCACCCAACTCTTTCCAAGCATGCTTTGCCTTGTTCGCTTGAGCAACTTTTGTCGTAATTTCTTCAGGAGTAGAAATAGGAACTTCTCCTAATACTTCTGATGTTGAGGGGTTTATGGAAATGAGATGAGTTGGTGCCATGAACAAATTATACTGCCTCCTGTGGCTCGGGGTACAAATCGACCAGTTTCTTTATCATCCCAACCCGTGAATGCCCTGAAGGGTAGTAGTTTTCAAATCTGACAAATACTTCATATCCGAGCTTTTGATAAAACGCTTCTGCCTCGTATGACGCAGTCCAAGTCCAAATATACGTGATGCCAAGAACTTTCACTTTCTCTTCGAGCAATTCAAGTAATTTTTTTCCATATCCTTGTTTGCGATATGTTTTCTCTACCAAAAGATCGCTCAAATAGAAATAATCTCCATACGTATCAGTATTTTTTTGAGCCAACCCACTGGAAGCACCCACAAACTCCCCATCATCATGTGCTACAAATCCAAAACGTTCCTGCTTTTCGGGAGGATTCCCAAATTCTAACCCATGCGTATCAAAAGCTTCTTGCTCTTTCTTATATTCCTCATCGGTCATTTCGCGAAATGCAAAGAGTACTGGCATAGAAAAAGTATATCAGGGAAGTCTTGATATTCGATTTTGCAACAAAAAGCACATTCTCAACCAATTCAATAGAGGTAATGATTTAAGAATTACTACCCGGCTCAAGCGACATGTCTTGTTATAATAACTAGTATGAAAATTGATCCGCTTATTATTACGCACTTTGTTGGATTGGTGCGAATTCATCACTTTCCAGACACGCAAGCAGAACTTGTTACTTTTGCTGATTCTCTTATCGATAAACTAGGACTCACGGTACTGGGCAAAAACTCGTATGCATTTACACCCATTGGAAACACATTAGTGTATATTCTTTCGCAATCTCATTTGTCTGTCCATACGTGGCCAGAATATAATCTCATGCACGTAGATCTTGTAAGTTGCAAGGCCCTCCAGAAAGATGAGTTTACCTCTGCGCTCAAGAGTTCGCTAGAGGGTTACACTATCGAAGAGGTTGAGACTAAAGAGCATATTATTTAATAACAACCCTCATTTCATAATGACTTCTCTCAAATCTATGCAACAAACTGACACCACATTGTCATTGGATCTTATTCAAACTATTGCACAAAAAACGGAAGTAAAGCTCTACGATGTACTGAAAATCCTTCATATTATTTCTTCTGAGCATAAGATCGCCAATTCAATTCTCGTGCAACAAACAGGGATACCAAAAACTCAGATGGGGCGGATTCTTTCTTTCCTATCTCCTTTTTTGAATCCTCCTTCGCCGTTTGTTGTTTTAAAAGAGGAAGTGCAACAGGAAGTCAAAGAACTGGTAGATCGATACTATATAACATCCGACGATCCAGCTCATGAACAGAAAATTCGGGCTCAAGTACATGAGTCGCATCGTGCGCGACCCACGCCAATACGAGATTTTGACCAATTTTTGGCAACGGATCAAACCGTTATAAAGCGAGCTTGCTACTTGCTGGATCAGGGCGAACTCGTCCACACAAAAGTGCTAT
>CALESU010000023.1 GCA_937914905.1 uncultured bacterium | reverse complement strand
ATCGAAATACATTTTTCTCCTGCGTGCGGGAGCATGCACTTCTTCCCAAAAATCAAGTTTGTACCCTTCCCTGTGAAAAATATCACCAATTTGCGCAAGCAATATATTGTGCACCTGATGAATTTGCTTGGGCAATCTCAGATACGCGTACATAAATGCCTCGGTATCAATTACTTGTGTGTCTGCCTGCTTGTGAATAGAGGGTTTCATTTTTTGGTAGAGCTTGATGATTTGATCTATAGACATTTGCCCTTCCGCACGAAGAAATGAGCGGTACGCGTTTATATAAAGAGTAGTTTCTTTTGAATGAGGGTCCATATAGTTTGATTATACCTCACCCGAGGAGTGCTCCACGAGAGTCATACGCGCAAAACGAATGATCATTTCGGATGGTAAGACCAACTCGTGATCCGGTGGAAATAGGGGTGTGATGAGGGGTGAGGACGCGAATTTTCATATCTTTGTGTGAAACAACAACTTCTTGCGTCATTCCCATAAACACCACATCTTGAACGACAAATTCTGAACCTATCGAAAGCTCGAAATCATCAGGACGGGTTAAGATGTGCACGTTTTTTTGAGATCCAGGTATTTTTTGGATTGTGTGAACGGTCCCGAGGATTGTTCGTACCGTATTGTTACCTGTCCTTACTCCAGAGAGAATCGTAGTAGGTCCAAGTGCCTGAGCGATAGTGAGATTGGGCGGCGCATGATAGAGGTCTTTCGGGGTACTTAAGACTTTCAAAACTCCCTGCTCCATGTAGCCCATTTTATCCGCTATCAAAAAAGCCTCTTCTGTGTGGTGAGTGACGAGCACGGCCATTTTTCCATATTTCGTTACCGAGTTTTTAATGGTTTGTGCAAGCTGCATCATGCGGTCATGATCCAATCCTGAAAATGGTTCGTCAAACAGCAACAGTGTTTTCTGATGTAATAAAGCCCTTCCTAATGCTACGCGCTGTTGCTCTCCTCCGGACATCTGGTGTGGCAATGCATGCTTTAGATGAGTGAGGTCAAGATCGGTAAGCAACGTACGAATTTTCTTTTTTTGAGTAGCAATTTCATCGCGACTCATCCCCAGAGTAAAGTTTTCCATGAGCGAGAGGTGAGGCAAGAGATTATGATCTTGAAATATCATGCCAATATTTCTCTCAAGGGGAGGAAGGCAATACGAAGCGCAACTTACGGTTTTATTTTCCAACAAGATTGCTCCGTGCTGAATGGGCAAAAATCCAGCCATGGCATTTAGCAATGAACTTTTGCCCGCGCCACTTTTACCCAATATTGCCAATATGGTGCCGTGTTTCAATGAAAACGAAATATCGTGTAACGAAAATGCGGAGGTGCCGTCTACTTTAGCAGAAATATGTTTGACTATACAACTCATAGCTTTGGACTTTCTGAATGCTCGTTTAAGCTCCTACTATACCATAGAAATGAGGGGAGCGAGAGTACGAGTAAGAGAACGATAAAAGGTGATGCGAAAATATACAATCCTTCGTTTGCTGTAGCCCAAATACGTACTGAAAGAGTCTGAAATCCAACAGGAAGAAGGATAAGTGGGATCGTTAATTCACGCAGCGATGAAAAGAAGATAAAGTGCGCGCTTTGGACAAGATGAGTTCGAACCAAAGGAAATACAATTGTGTGCAATCGGGCGCGATACCCTTTGAGAAACGTCATTCCGATAGAAAGATAAGAGGGGGGAATACTCTCTATGGCTGGGCGAAGGGACATAAAGGAAACCCCCGTAAATCGCAGATTATAACCTATGAGCATAATAATGAACCCTGCAGAGTATCCATACGGAATGAGAAACTTCAGAGTAAGAAGAGACACGGCAATCACAAGTGCTGGCAATCCATACAAAACAACACTGGAAAAGTAGGCGAATCGAATGAGGTATTTTGTTCCCGAAATTATTCCAAAAGATGAGATGATAAATGCCAATAAGGGGCTCATGATCGAGGTGCTCATTGCAATGCTCAGTGAAGTGATTACAATCTCAATCATTCCTTGGGAGTCAAACCATATTTCTTTCAAAGGTGACGATGAACCAATGAATTGGATAAACCAGACACTGATCATGGCGAATGGGACAATAAGCGTGAGGGTAGAGAGCACGCTTACCATTCCCAAGGCAATCACCCGATGTACGTTTCGCCCCCGATCAATCATCGTGTCTTGCTTACGAGCGCTTATTACGCCAATCCCGGAGAGTCGTGATTGAATCGCAAGCACTCCGAAAGAGATACTTATGAGTACACCGCTCAAGACACTTCCTTCTCCGTAGGAAAATCGCCTCACCAAGGCTTGATACAACTCAGTTGTGATCGTGTCAATGCGAAGTATGGATACGGCTCCAAAATCGGCAATTACATATAGAAATACGATTCCAAATCCTGAAAGAAGAGTGCTTCGAACGTGAGGAAAATAGAGCGTCTGTATTTTTGACAGTACCCCTATTGGATAGAGGGAAATAATTCGTTCTTGAGAGGGGTCGATCATGCGCATGCGCTGTACGAGAAGTAAAAATACATAAGGATATAAACACAAGCTTAAAATACCCATCGCTTGCATAAGGTGTAGTTCCGGCGAATTTCCCATGAATGATCGTGCAACGTGAGATTTCAGGAGAATAGAGTAAGAAAACGAGGATATATAGGGAGGGATAATAAGGGGAAACGATAAGAGAAATGCCACCATTCCCCTCATATTCTTCGGAGCAAAAAACCAACCTGTCGTTGCAATAATCGAAAGCGCGAGCGCTCCAAGGCTTGTTCCCAGGGCAAGGAGCAAGGTACGAGCAATCGTTCCTTTGTGATACTCAAGAATTGACATGATTTCTTGCCACGAAACCGATCTTATGGGTTCCAAAGAAATCAGAACGACTCCCAAACTGAGGACTATCATCGTCAAGACTCCAATGGTAGCCCCCTTTTTATACAGTGAATGCATAGACTAGAGTCCTAATGTTCGTATCAATTCAAGTGTTTTTTGACGTTCAGAACCTGCTTTATCCAGAGAAACGAGCACATGAGCGAATGAATCAAGTTGTCGTACAGAATCTGCAGGTATCCCAGGCATGAGAG
>CALESU010000022.1 GCA_937914905.1 uncultured bacterium | reverse complement strand
AATGACAAACTCCCCTGTCATCCTGAGGGAGCGTTAGCGACCGAAGGATCCATGAAGTGATTGATTGTTGACTGAATTCTTCCCCTCCGAATCGGAGGGTCAGAATGACAATACTCGATCATCCCCACGTCAGAATGACAATACTCGTGTCATCCTGAGGCGAAGCCGAAGGATCCAAAAACTGGATTCCCGCTTTCGCGGGAATGACAAACTCCCCTGTCATCCTGAGGGAGCGTTAGCGACCGAAGGATCCATGAGCTCGAATTGAGGCAAATCTTTGATATACGGAGCGACCGTACTTTCCGTAATTTCTCCCGGGTCAAACTGAAAGTTGTGCGCAAGCTGTGATTCGATACTTCTAAGATGTTTTGACATTTCTTTGAACAATTCCCCATCGTGCATATGTGGCTTATTTTTCCCAAATCGTTTTCTTCCTTCTCTCAGACGATTTTCGAGAGATGTCACCCCATGAGGCTCCACACGCATGTCAGCATATGCGGCGATCTTGGCTCCCCAATCCAAAGATTGGGCATTCTCCCCCGCTTTCGAAAACCCCACTGATTCGATAAGTTCAAGTACTCGATGTGGATGAATGACTGATGAATGTGGGGCAACGGAGCTTTCGATTTTTTGAAGCGGAATCGTAAAAATCTCACGTGCGATCAAAAGAGTTGCTTGTGTTTCGTCATTTCCATAGGTTATGACGAATCGATCTTTCACGGTTTGCCAATACGCAACTCCTTCCGGTTCAAAGAATGAGGGAAAGAGGGACAAATTAAACTTAATGATATTTCCCATGTCATGCAGTAAGCAGGCTGAGATGACTTCTCTGTCCATTTTCGAAGCGCTCTTTTCAAGGATAAAGCTTGCCACACCAGCCACGCGATACTGATGGAGTTGAAGAGATGGAATGATCTGATATCGAGAATACGCGTCTTGTATAGTCATAATTCTTTACATCTTTGCATAACACTTTTCAAATGAAATAGGTTATACTAAAAAAGTACTATTAGTTTATTTTTTCTCTATGCATATATTATACCTTTCCTGGACAGGAGATCGCGCGGTCAATGAACCCATTCTCTCCGCTCTAAAAAGTCTTAAATTCGCCTATTTCGATGGCTCATTTTCACCCGAAGATGCAGATAAAGGTGGCAAGCTTTCAAAAGCAGTACGCGAAGTTAAAAAAACAGACGGTGTTGTGGTTGAGGCGACTCATGCGAACTTCGATATGGGCCGCATGATGACCCTCGCGATATTTCAACACAAACCCATATTGCTTCTTCAGCAAAAAGGTGCAGGCTCAGATATCGAACTGGGAGCCAACCGATTAGTAAATACGAAGTCATATCAAGCAGAAAAACCTGCTGAACTAGAGCGAAAACTGGAAGATTTTGTCAAAGGAATGAAGCGACAAAAATTGACCTATCGATTCAATCTCATGTTGAGCCGGGACATTAATGGGTATTTGCTTGAGCAGTCTGCCGAAAAAGGCATCTCAAAAGCAGATTATATCCGCTCACTGATCGTCCAAGACATGGGAGTGTGATGCGAGCTTACAAATCCATCCCCTTCTCCACTGAGTAGAATCTGACGCGGTCACCTCTGAACATGAGGTCAATATCCCCCGTTGCTCCGTTTCGATGCTTTGCGATAGAAAGCTTCACCATGCGCTGACTTGAGTCGAGAAGATCATCACTGTCATCTTCTGCGTAAATAAACATGACGACATCAGCATCTTGTTCTATTGCCCCTGATTCTCGAAGATCAGCAAGAACGGGCCTCTTGTCACCCCGCTGTTCCACAGCAC
>CALESU010000021.1 GCA_937914905.1 uncultured bacterium | reverse complement strand
TTGGTGGATTTGAACTCCATTACGTAGTCAGTGAGCCAATGGCGCCATACCAATTTATCAGAAATACAGCAACTTCTAGCAAGGGATTAATCCTCTATGTCGCGGTTGACGATATTTCTTTTTATCGGTCAACGATTCTGAAATCAGAAGGACATGTGCTTTCTGAAATGGTCGAAACTCCGTGGAATACAAAAGAATTCCTCTTCAATGACCCCGATGGGTATCATTTTGTAATGTATAAGGAAGAATGATGTATGGCTTATAACAACATTTGGCTTTCTGGGAAAGTATAGATACCTGTGCAATCGCCAATCGAAATGCCATTTTGGTCGCGCACAAAATAGTCTATTAGGGAATGCGAAGATCCTGCGGAATGGATAATTAAATATCCACCCGGAATCAATATCTGTTTAAGATTGGTGATGGCATTTGCCCACCTTTGCTCTTGGCCATAAGTAAAAAGATACTCCGCCCCAATCAAAGTTGCTAAACCAACACTACGAGGTGATACATCATTCATCCAATCCCCTCCTAAAAACGTAAAAATATCAGCTGGATGCAATTTTCCTCGAGGAGGGTCCCAATATTTTGGGGGGTATTGATAATCAACATGATGTCTTCTGTCAACCGGAATGCCTAGTAAATCAGCCAGTTGGCTCTCCGAGAGACCCATACCGGAACACAAATGAAGAGAATCAAAGAATTGTAAACGATTAATTTCTTCTTCGCTACGAAAAGCTAATAATAAATCATAGTACAAGGATCCTACGTTCTTTTTGTTAACGTCAACCATAAAATCTCGGTCATCTCCCAAAAAATTCGGACGGAATTCTGGCATACCATAGTATATCATACTCACTCATACCGTATCGCGTCTATGGGAGACAGATCGGCAGCTTTTTTGGCAGGAAATACGCCGAATATGATTCCGATTGCTGATGAGACACCCAACGCAAGAAGAACTGATTCCATACTAATATATGCGGGAAAATAGGGGTGAATGAAGAACACGATAATCGCAGAAAGTAATAACCCCCCAGCTCCTCCCAGGAGTGATAAGATCACTGATTCGACTAAAAATAGCAACAAAATATCACTTTTTCTTGCACCGAGTGCTCTCCGAATCCCTATCTCCTTAATTCGTTCAGTCACCGTAACATACATGATGTTCATGATGCCTATTCCTCCAACTACGAGGGATATCGCAGCAATTGCAAGGAGCACGGTGTTTATCATGGAAAATATTGAAGATATTGCACCGATGAGTTCTTGTTGCTCGATCACGGAAAAGTCGTCTTCGTTATATCTGACTAAAAGTTCCTCTTCGACGCCTCTTTTCACTTTGGGAATACTATCTTCTGTTTCAGCTAGGATGATTAGTGCTAAAAATGTTTTTTGAGGATTAAATATGAAAGCCGTCTTATACGGCATGTATACATATGAGTCAAAATCAGGCCCACCAAACCCTCCACCTTTTTTTTCTGCAACGCCAATAATGCGAAATGTTTGACTCTCCACTTTAATGGTATTTCCAACTGCGCGCTTCGGAGTACCGTATAATTTTTCTGCGATAGTAGGACCTATTACAACAACTTTTGATCGTTTTGAGACATCTCGCTCTGTGAACAAAATTCCTGCCTGCGGTTTCACATTTAATGCTTCAAAAACCCCTGCTGTCGAGGTATACATATCTGAAAAAATGGATTCACTTGCCCCTTGGATCGTGATGGATTTAGTAAATACAGGAACCACCATCTTAACCCCCTTGACTCGCTCTATTCTTAGTACGTCTTTCTCGTCAAACCGAATCGTTCCCATTGCAGAAGATCCTCCTCGAAAGCCCCCTCCTTGCAATATCTTTCCGGGAACCACGCGCACTAAATTACTCCCCAAACTTTCAAATTGTTGCTCAATAAATACTCGTAAACCTAACCCAAATGCGGTCAATAACACCACTGCAAGAACACCAATGAGTATTCCTAAAGAGGTTAAAAATGTTCGCCCTTTATTACGGGAAAAATCAAAAATTGCTGATTGTATGGTGATCGTGAGCTGTTTCATGGGTTTTTCGATTCAATTGATCCGTCGACGATACGAATTTGACGATTTGTTCGCGCGGCAATATCGGGTTCGTGAGTCACGATTACGACGGTCATATTGTCTTCCCTATTCAAGTCTTTCAATAGCGCCATAATTTCGTCTCCCGTTTTCGTATCCAAATTTCCGGTGGGTTCATCCGCAAGGATCATGTCGGGTGACATAATGAGAGATCTTGCAATTGCCACTCGTTGTTGTTGGCCTCCAGAGATTCTATTGGGACGAGAGTTTGCCTTGCTTCCGATCCCAAAGCGATCCAAGATTTCCATGGCACGCTTTTCAGGATCGTAACTCAATTTTTTTCGCGCGTAATACGTGGGAAGAAGAACATTTTCCAATACAGTGAGCTTATTTATCAGATTGAATTGTTGAAACACAAATCCAACAAACTCATTTCGCAATGTAGAAAGGGCGTTATCGTCAAGATGAGAGATATCGTCTCCATTAATCACAATTTCCCCACTTGTGGGCAAATCAAGAAGACCAATGATATGCATAAGCGTGGATTTTCCAGATCCAGACGGTCCCACAAGGGCTGTAAATTCACCCCGATTTATTTCAAGAGAAATATCATGGAGCGCGACAAACTCAACGTCATTGTCTATTTGGTAAGCTTTTCGTACGTGACTCAGTTTGATCATGAAAAAGGGAAGTTATTCAACCTCAAAAATCGTATCGTTTATTACTAAGCCTGACAAAATCTGTATTTGACCTTCATATTCTTTGCCGATAGTAACGGAAGTTTTTTCACGCTTTCCCTTCACCTCTTTCAAAACATATTTTTTTCCGTCATTTTCTTCGCCAACATACGCAAATGGTACTGCGATGGTATTGGGAATTTTATCCAACACAAACTCCACGTCACCCGTCATACCAATTCGATATGGGGTTTCTTCAGTGGTCGTAATACTCATTTTTACTTCATAAACGGTTCCTGCTTCATTAGCTTTCGGAGTAAACGAGACTCCCGTAATCACTCCTTGGATGGTTTTGTCTGGAAAGGCGTCAAGAGTGATACTTCCCTTCATTCCTTCTGCAATCCGAACCACTTCGGTTTGGTCTACAGAAAGTGAAAAATAAAGAGATGTGGGATTAATTACTTGGTAGATATCAGAGAACGTAACATTCATTCCAGCTTTCGGCGCAGACACTTTTGTCACAATTCCTTCAATTGGAGTGTATAAATAAGCGTACTCTTTCGCAATCGTTTGGAGCTCCACATCAAGCACAGAATTGTTCAAATCGAACTGCGAGCTTTCAAATATGCGTTTTGCTCGCGACCTAATCTCTTCTGATATGCCGATAACCGATTGATCGAAGTTATCGTCTTCTGATTGATCAAACGTTCTTCGTTGTTTGTCATACACATTCAAATATTTTTCTATCGATTTTTGGAGTTGTCTTTGATCTAAAGATGCAATCCCTTGATATTTCTTGACCCGATCCCCTTCTTTTACTCCTACCCATGACAATCTTCCCGATGACTGAAAATGCAGATCTACTACTTCCTCCGCATCAACAAACCCAGAAAGTGCAAGCACGTCTTCCAGGTCTGAGGCTTCTACTTTATATCCGACCTCTTGGGGAGGTTTCGGTCGAAGAAAGAATACATAAATGACAACTCCCACGAGAATAATTGAAGCTAAACCAATCCACCATTTATATTTTTTCACAAAAGGAACAAGCTTCGACATGGGATTCATTGTAGCAGGTTAGAGAAAGGGACGCCAGTCAGCAACTGGAATAATGTTGTATTGGAGAAAATTCCATGCATAGAGATACAAGGCTGGCAACAAGATACACAGCGCGAGTAAGAATCGTTTTGAGGTAAATAATCGCTCAAAAGCAATTAATGCAAATGGCCACAAGGGAAGCATATAACGAGAGAGATCACGATGCTGGACAAAACTAGCTGCTCCCAAAAATACCAAGGGGAAATAAAATAAGCTTCGATGTTTGCTTTTCCACAAAGAAATGACCGCAAGCAAATAGAAGAAAAAATAGAGAAGTATTTCTTCGACCCAAATCGTGTCTACCCATTTTGCATCTGCTTGAAATACAGAAAAAAGGTAAGGCATGGGAACTACTCCTCCCGTGTTGAAAAAGGCAAAAAAGTTTTGATACTGCAGCGCATACAAGGAAAAAACAGCAAGGAGTCCTGCAGGAATAAGGAGAATCCAAAACCAACGAAAAGAGAACGATTTGTGACGGAACATTTCTTCAAGAAATACCAATCCGTACGCGACAAAAAGAAGAATGCCCGGAGTTTTCGTCATAACAGATAGTCCACCAAATAGCCCAGCCCAGAAATACCTCTTGTGTTCAAAACAGAAAATTGATCCAAGAATAAGTGCTATAAACAGTGTCTCAGGTGCTCCAATACTTCGAACGATTAAAAAACGGGGGAGAAAAAGAAACACGAAAATAAGTAGTAGGGGCGATTCGGATAATGTTAATTTTTTAACTAAATAGTAGAGTACAAATGAACCTACGATAGAAAACAGAATAGTGACAGCGAGCATGCTCTTAAGAAGACCAAAAATGGGTGCAATCAGAGCAATAAAAAAAGGATATAAGGGAAGATGTGCTGCATAATATTCAAGAGGAAGCGAAAACTCCAATCGCATCGCGGTAATAGCTTCGGGAGAATACCAACTTACTGCGGGAACCAAGTAATATAACCCGTCATAGTTTTGGTAAATCTCCTGCATACTTGCACCACTCTTAAATCCAAGATACTGCAATGTATCAGTCACAAAGGGTAGGTAAATAAGAGCGGTAGAGCCAAGAACAACTGATATAATGAGAAGAATGTCCATCCCTTTTCGTTTCGATAACCGAGTCAAGAAGTTCATCTCTTCATTGTACAACGCCATGCGTCAAAATGGGATACTGACAGCAAGTTTTCTTGTGCTCACCGCAGTAACAATCTTTCTTCGCCTTTACGCATTTGAAGAAAATGTCATGTTTATTGGAGATCAAGGAAGAGATGCATTGATCATTCATCAGATTGTTACGTTGGAAAAATTCACGTTAATAGGAGCCCCGAGCTCAATCGGGATGGTATTTTTGGGACCATTTTATTATTACCTAGTTGCACCTTTTTTGCTTCTTTTTGGATTCAATCCTGCAGGACTTGCGTTTGGAGTAGCTTTTTTTGCTATTTTAGGAACACTTGTGGCAACGGGGATTATTGTACAAAAATACCACTGGATCCCTGCACTCACTTTTTTGGGATTGATAGGATTTTCATCAACGCTCATTGATTTTTCGCGTTTTTCGTGGAACCCAAACCTCCTCCCTTATCTTTCATTTTTTACGCTTTTTTGGTTTGTAAAATGGTTAGAAAAACCATCGTTTAAATATGGAGTGTTGTTTG
>CALESU010000020.1 GCA_937914905.1 uncultured bacterium | reverse complement strand
TTTTATCTGAGAGTAGATTGTGAATGAGGTCCTCGATCTGTCCAGAAAAATGAAATCTCGTGGGAAGCCCTACTGAGGCTATGCATTGTTCGATCGTTTCTGCATCTTTTTGAGCGATCATTCCCATGAGGTGCGAAATCCACGTTTCTGCAACCATTCCAATTGCTACTGCTTCTCCATGAAAGAGAGGGTTGTCCGACGAAAAGCTCGTAGACTCAATCACGTGTCCCACGGTGTGCCCGAAGTTGAGAAGCTTTCGCGCACCTATTTCATAGGGATCTTGAGACACGATATTCTTTTTTATCATCACAGAGCGTTCGATTATTTCCATGAGATCTTCTAACGTGAAAGAGTCCCATCGCAGAGTACTTGCCCGTTCAAAGTATGCTTTATCTTGTATTAATCCGTGCTTGAGTACTTCTGCGTACCCCTGAATGAGGGCCCGCTTTGGAAGCGTGTTCAGCGTTGAGACATCCAATACCACCAATCGAGGTTGTGTAAAAACACCCACATAATTTTTGAGCACTCCAAGATTTACCCCAGTTTTCCCTCCAAACGAGGCGTCCACCATAGATTCAAGAGTGGTTGAGATAGTGATAAATGGAATTCCTCGCATGTAAGTACTTGCCACAAATCCTCCCAAATCAGAAACAACTCCCCCTCCCAAGTTTATTACAATACTTGCTCGGTCCACGCCGTGAGATGCCATATCCTGGTAAATCAATTCTGCCATCGAAAGCTGTTTGGATGATTCTCCTGCAGGAACAATGTATGTATGAATATTCTTTTGATCAAAACGCGTGGTCAAGATACGCGTTAATTGATCCAAATAGAGAGGCGCCACATGGGAATCGGTGATTAGGTAACAAGAGCTTGCTTGAAATTGTGTTAATTGGTCGGGTAATGTTTCGATTATGTGTGACCCTATCAAGATCTTTGTGCTCTGGTTTTGCGTTGAGGTTTTTAGTTCGATTGTTTTCATATAGTTCCTTTTTTGTAAATTCCTACGATCCGATGCTCACGGGTCTCTTGGGATAATAATTCGATAAACTCTTGCGAAGACCCTTCTGGAATTACCAGATCGATCCAAAACGCATACTCCCAGGAAGATCCAGGGACCGGACGAGATTCAATTTTCGTTAAATTTCCCTTCTTCTTTGCAATTGCGGACAATACTCGCACCAAACTTCCTGGTTCGTGCTTCACTTGAAAGAGTATGGTCATTTTATTATCTGTTTCTGAAAGAGCTTTGGGAAATTGAGAAATCATCACCCATCGCGTCATGTTTGAAGGCACATCTGCAATGCTCCGTTTCACGATATGGACATTAGTGCCAGTTAACGCATCAACGCCCGCAAGTGCCATTTTGGATTTATCATTGAGTCGAGAAATTTCCTGCACTGCTTGTGCGGTGCTCGCGATGGGAACCATTTTAAGATTGTGTTGTTTAATAACTTGCCCACACTGAGCAAACGCTTGCGGATGAGAATACACTTCTTTGGCATCGCCTAAGGTTGCCTCAGGAATCCCCACAAGATGAAGTGAGATCTCTAAAAATACTTCGGCAACGATATGAATGTCGTTATTGAAAACTAGGTCGATACTTTCGTGCACCGAGCTACTATTCGTATTTTCAACACCGATCAGCCCTTGTGTCTTGTTTTCAAGAAGCACGTGGGAAACAATGTCACCAAATGACGAAAGAGGCACGAGATCGTCGTGGGGTGCAATTTCCCGAATCGCTGAATGGCTAAATGACCCTTGGGGGCCCAGATAATATTTTTTCATACGTCAGGTAATTATTGATTGAACGTGGTTGTATGCCTGCTGTACTTTGTTCCACTGATGAGTACAGTATTTATTGTAACGGAACATATCTTCGAGTAACGAATCTGAGTCTGTTTGAATCATTCGAAAAAATTGAAGCAGCACATCTGCCGATTTGGTATTAATGGGACTAGGTGACAAAGAGATTTCGCGAATGAGCGAACCGATGACGTGGGCAGGAAACTGAAAACTCGCAACATGCTTATCATGATCTCTCGAAGTCATTTGGATTACTTCGATCTTGTGAGAGGAAAATGCGGAAACGATCTCTTCAAATGTTGCAATTTCAGCTGACACATTGTGCAGTACGAGCCTCAAACCCTCAAGATTCCCTCCAGTTTCTTTTAGGGTTCCGGGACCAAACATGGGGTGCGATGCAATAATTCCTATGGTCTTTTTCAGATTGTGCTGCATAATACGTACCGGAAATTCTTTCACCGAACATACGTCCATCACGATAGATCCTTCTTTTATGAGAGGTGCGATGTGAACAATGCATTCTTCAAAAGAACGGATCGGGACAGCAGGAATGACTAAATCACACTCGCATACACGGCGAATCGCAACCTCATTTTCATGACTTGCGATGTGTAAAATTGCATGAGGGAAGATACGGGGTAATACTTCCGTCAACAATGTTCCAAAAGAGCCGGTCCCGATAATACCAATTGAGTTTATAGTTTTCATACGTTTCGTTGCACCATTAATGACCACTGATGAATACTATTCCAGATTTGAACGATAACCTCTTTTGGAATGCCACCAGATACACCTTGCGTGATGCGATCCTGCAAGAGTTTGTCATACCGACCCTTATCCAAAAGAGGAATGTTCATTTCTTTTTTAATAGCGCCAATCTCGCGTGATGTCTCGATCCGCACCTTCAGTAAGTCGATTATCTCGTGATCAATCTTGTCAATTTGAGCACGTTTTTCTTCGAGTGTCATAGGTGTGGTGTTGTAATTGATTCATGTACCAATGATCCCTTGGCACGACGAGAAACG
>CALESU010000019.1 GCA_937914905.1 uncultured bacterium | reverse complement strand
TGTCGCAAATTCAAATGCGATATCTTTATGCGCAAAAGTGCCACCATATCTCCCCGCAGATGATCGAATCCCTATTGCGTGAGTTCTTTTTATCCACAAGGAAGAAGAAACAATATATCCATTTGTCCCTACTTCAGATTTAATGTTACGGAATTCAGTAACATTAAAATTGTCGTTGTACATTTGTTCCCACGTACCCATAAATTGAATCGTGTATTTGGTAGTTAGCCAATGCGAAATAATGAGTCCTGTTTCAGAACCCTTGAATTTTGCCATATCTGTCAAGGAAATATATTCATCTCCTTCGTTTTCCGTAATTGCAATCTCTATCCCTTGTGGATATATTTTCTTCATGGTAGTTTATCGAAAATGATAATGTAATAGTTATACCATAGTACCACATATATCATTGCATGTTCACTAAAAATCTTTTACCTCACTTCACTCTCCAACAACTTAAAGAGCTGTACCATGGCAAGGGTGTCCATCTTACAATAGGCAAGTAGTTGCCTCATTACTTCTTCTTTATTCTGCGCATATGCACCATCAAATACCAGCTCTTTCCACTTTCGAGATGCCGTTTGACCTTCTTGGATATCGAGTGTTTCGTAGGAAAATTCAGAGATAAGAATCGGTAATACTTTTTTGATCGAGGCACTTCCAAAAAAGTTTTTATCCATATACCAGTCCTGAGAAAACGGTGTCATAAGGTCACGTATCCGATCGTTTACCTCACTCATAAAGGGTGCATATGCGGGAAACATCTCCCCCAGCTCCGTATTTCTTCCTTTCTCAAACGGCTCATACCACACGAGTACCGTCCCCTTTTCTCCGATATCTTTTTGCAGTTGCTCTAAGAGAGGAACTCCTGGATTCGAATGATTTGTATGGAGAAATTCTGTATGAGACATCAGCCCTTGTTCGTCAATTTTGTGCAGTGAGTACTGAAACGGAACCTGTTGATACGGATGAGTCCCATCAAACTGAGGAATAACCGTACTCGCTGTCTCGTAATCAAAAAAGTACAATGGGTACACAAACTGAGAGAGAAATGCACGAATCTTCTCTTTTTGTACGATACGTGAATCTGCTTTGGTGACCTGAATCTGTGCGCGTTGTTTCGGGTGGAGCTTAAGATTTTCCGGAATATCGGCGATAAGCTTTACATTCAGGTCTTCCAGTGCGCCGATAAGCTCTGCGTTAGGTCGGCACA
>CALESU010000018.1 GCA_937914905.1 uncultured bacterium | reverse complement strand
AAATCATAACGTTTCTTCGCAGTGGAGGATCGTTGGGGTAATCAACATTGAACCTAATAATTGTAGTTCGCTTGAGTCGGGGAAAGCAATCTTCGTTAATCCTGCGGGTTCTCGAGCATATGTTTCCTCGGTGAACGATACTACTTTTAAAGAATTTTTTATTATTGATACAACAAATAAAGCAAGTCCTTCCCTCGTTGGCGGTTTTGCAACAAACCCCCCATGCACTAACGGCGGAGGGTATGAAGCGGGAGGACTCAATCCTGAACAATCCGTGGTAGTTTCTACGCTTGAAAATCGGGCATTATTGGTTGGCACAGATGCTATAGGAGATTTAGTAGACGCACCAGAATACCAAGTTCTCAATATTGAGAGCGAGGCGTCACCATCTCTTTGTGGGAGTTTGCAGTTCAACCAGGGAATTTACGGAGTTGCCGCAGTAAAAGAGACTGATGGCGATGCCTATACCTACCTCATTACCGGAGACTCGGGAAATGAGCTCAAAGTCATTCAAGGGGGGCCGGACGGCAATTATGTCGAATCAGGAGTGTATGAATCAGCTTCGTTTGATGCGGGGTATTCCACTATTTTCAATAATATTCTCCCGACCTATTCTGAGCCCGCAGACACAACTGTCGAAATCCAGGTTGCCATTGCAGATGCAGTTTCGGGAAGTTGTAACGGCGCAAATTACCAATACGTTGGTCCCGATGGTACCTCAAACACCTTTTTTACTGAGTTTTCCGTACTACCACAAAATGATGATGCTTCGGGGTATGAAAATCCCGGAAGATGTATGCGGTATCGAGTATATTTCGAAACCACAAATTACAGCTCAACACCGGTCCTTGATTCGATATCAATTAATTACTCACCGTGAACAAATATACAAATCAGAATGGGTTTACTCTCATTGAACTGATTATTTTCATGGGTTTGTTTTCGATTATTATTACCATACTGACGTCTCTTTTTGCCGCAACGGTCCAACAGCAGATGTCGACCCAGGCACTTTCCTCTTCAGAAAGTGATGCAGCATATTTACTCGCTCGCCTTGAATATGATATTGATCGCGCGACTTCCGTAAACGAACCTTTTGCTATTGGCGAGACTTCCTCAAATCTGGAACTTACGATCAGTGGTAATACCTATCAATACTCGGTTATTGATGGCGTCCTGTTGCTTGAAACTCCTACGGGAACTCACCGACTAACCAATCCACGATCTACTGTTGAGTCGATTTCATTTCAAAAAATTGGAAACACAGGAGGAGCTCCGACGATCAAAATACTCATGCAAATCAAGGGGATTGCCGAAAATATCCCCGTTCCCCAGATTGCCACCCTAGATACTACTATTTTGCTCCGCTGATCATTATGAAAAAATCACACTATCTTCAATCAGGACAAACCCTCGTGACTCTGTTGGTATTTTCAGTAATCTCCCTTGCAACCGCCTCCGCCGCCGTTGCAGTCATGATAAATACAACCCGCAACGCTGGAATGGCTGAACACCGTATCGTAGCACGACATACGGCAGAAGCGGGAGCAGAAAATGCACTATTGAGATTGATTCGCAACCCCAATTACGCTGGGGAAACTCTGTCTATCGATGGTGGGACGGCGACTATCGTCGTATCTGGAACATCTCCTAAGACAATTGTGTCAACCTCAACAAGTGGAGGGATCACACAGGCGATTGAAGTAATTGCTAATTACATTAACAACCAATTGACAGTTACCTCCTGGCGCACAGTATACTGATTCTATGAGAGCTGTATTATTTCTCGATCGAAGTACACTCCACTATTATGGAGGAGGTCTTCCTCAGGTGACTACCCTTGAGATTCCTCCTCTTGCGCTCCAGGACATGGAAGTCATAGATTCAGCCGAACTAACCCGCGTCATTACGGAGTTTTTTCAAGCGCATAAAATAAAACCCGCGCAAACAGTCCTCTGTTTTTCA
>CALESU010000017.1 GCA_937914905.1 uncultured bacterium | reverse complement strand
GGTGGACGATACATGCCATGACGCTCACTGCTCCTAGTTCAAGCGCAAAATCTGCAGCATGGATCAGTGTTCTTCCGGAGGTTGCAACGTCGTCTACTATGATTGTTACTTTGTTTTTTACATCACCATATAATTTCAACGCCTTGCTCTGATGCATATGTTCAAGATCTCGCCTTTTTTCAGCAACTGCAAGATCGAAATTGCTATGGCCAAAGAGTACTTCTCCAAATTTTCGTGCGCGCTCAATCCCTCCCTGATCTGGGGAGACAATCGCGATATGTTCGGGACTTGTTTCTACATTCTTTGCTTCGAGATAGGATTTTATTTCTTTCGCCATTGCAGGAAACGGAGACAGATTTTTGAACGGGATGTCAAATACTCCTTCAGTTGCTTCGTCATGAAGAGCAATCGTATACACTTTTTGAATACCAATGGATTCGAGGAATCGAATTATGACATTTGCGGAAACACACTCTCCTGGTCTGTGTTGAAGATCTTGACGCGCGTATCCAAAATACGGGATTACCGCAATCACTCGCTTTGCTTCTTCCCGGCGCAGTGCATCTGCCATGAGGAATAGCTCCATGAGGTTTGAATTTGTGGGGTTCGAGGTACTTTGAATGATGACGCAGGTGTCATTCTTCACATCCTCTTCAATGCGCACTCTAATTTCAGAGTTTTCAAACTTGACAATCTCTACCTTCGCAAGTTCTTGCCCTAAGCGTTTAGCGACATTTTGAGCCAGAGTTTCGTTTGATGTTCCCGAAAAAAATTTTAACATATATCATCATGTCATTCCGGACTTGATCCGGAATCTATTGGTAACGGGATCCCGCATCAAGTGCGGGACGACAAAGGTACGACTATTGATTCATTTCAAGTAATTTTCGTGCTGCAAGTTCTTGTGTTTTTTTCACTGCTTCATTTACCGCTTCAGCAACGCGATTCTCCATCACTCCATCAATTTCAACTCCAATTACACGCTGATCTCCGCGCATCACGACAGTCACGCCATTTTTTTCAATCGTTACCTCTTCCTTTTGAAGAGCTTCCTGCATTTGCTTTGCTTGTTGTTGTAATTGTTGAAGATTTCCTAATCCTTTGAGGGGGTTAAACATAGATGAAAATGAGTAAAGTAATAATATTACGCCGTTCTTGCATTATAGAACTCTGCAACTGCAATCTCAAGGACAAGTGTGTCAATGGGTGTGATTTTGAGATTCTGATATGCCTGATGCAGGAATTTTATGAGTAGAGATGTTTCCCGAAGTGAAAACGTATAATCAAGAGAGGTTTTTGTGCCTACCTCAGTTTGCGAAAGGAGAACTGTGTGAAGCGCATGAAGCATGTCCTCGATACATCTCTTGATGTCTCCACCCTGTGCTTTGTAGGACTCAATCCACTGCATGCTTTTTCCCAGCGTATCTTTCTGTTCAAGTAGTTTTAAAAGTGCTCCTATTGAGCGTACTCCCAGATACTGTTGTGCCTTCTCGATATCCAGCATTTTTTGTACAACCAACTCTTCAAGGATTTTTGCTGCATCACGAAACGAATCTTCACAGGAACTTGCAATAAGCTCATTTACTTCTTGAGACACTGTTATCTCTTCTGCCTGTTCGATCCGCGTGAGCATGGAAATCACATCCGCTTTGAGTGCTCGCCCAAACCCCACACGAACACATCTTGAAATGATGGTTGCGGGAACTTTTTCTTCATTCGTGGTAGCGAGGATAAAAATCACCGTCTCGGGAGGTTCTTCCAATGTCTTCAGGAGGGCATTAAATCCGTCATTCGTGATCATGTGAGCCTCATCGATGATATACACCCGGTATCTGCCGGTCATGGGGGAAAATGAGGCTTCTCGAATGAGGCGCTTCACTTCATCAATGCCTCTATTTGACGCGGCGTCTTGCTCAACTACATCGGGAGAACTGCCAGCATCTATACTCAAACAATTGGCACATGTATTGCACGGTTCAAACGAACTGCCTTTTCCCGCAAATACATTGTCCAAGCAATTGACTGATTTTGCAACAATGCGTGCGGTTGACGTCTTCCCCATTCCCTTGGAACCAATGAAAAGCAGTGCGTGAGGTATTGTCCGAGTGTTAAGTAGATTAGTTACGACTTCTCGAACGACTGAATTATCGAGAGATGATATCGTTTTGGGTCGGTATTTCAGATAAAACATGCGGATAAGGAAACGTTATGGCGTTGGTTTGAGAATATTGAGAATACCGTGTTCAATGAGTTGATCAAGCATGCTATCTACGCGTCGGTCGCGCTCTGCGGCAAGAAGTACGGCTTGAGGATAACAAATAACCACCTCACCCAGAATCTTTTCTTCGGTAAGTGCGGGATCATTCATATATCCAAACGATAAAACAGGCAAAGCAACATCCTCATGTTTATAGGTATTTGCTATTTCCTTCATCTTTCGTTTTCCCACAAATGCAATGTTCAAGATAGTAGAAGGACTCACTCCATGCTTGTCTAGAACTCGCTTTGCAGAGCGCTCAATTGTATCTTGTGATATTTTGTACCGTGAAGAACAAAAAATATGAATCATATGCGAGAACGTCGTGAATGTCTATTTTTCAGACGCTCAATTTCTTCTTCTTTTCGTTGCTGTGAAGGGCGCTTATAATACATGCGAGATCTCACTTCATCCACAATGTCTTCTTGAATGAACATGCGTGTAAATTTGCGGAACATGCTATCTTTTGTCTCGCCTTTTCGTTTGGTAATTACTACCATAAATCCAAATACACCTCCCTCGATGTCGGACCAAAAAAATTACTAATACGTTTCTGTCAAAAAAATCGAACTGTATGCAATTGTATTACACTTTTTTGATTATTGCAATAAGCTGGGGAAGCGTTAGCTTGGATGGAACACTGTCAGGGCTTTTCGAAGATCCGTTGAGAAGCATGTTTTTTGAGGCATGGAGAAACCATGTTGCTTGAGGATCTTTTTGAATTATGATTGCGTGAAGTGGGGTGAGATCATACTTATCATTCGGTTGTGTTTTGATACGTACTGTCTCATTTTCCGGGTCGCGACGGATTACGAGCTCGTACCCTTTTTTTAGTGCAAATTTTACTGCGGCTTCGTTTTTGGTTTCCATAACCAAAGTTTTGCCGAAGCGCGTTTGGAAAACTGCGCCTTCTTTGATTTCTTCTTCTGCTTTGATGGCATTTTTTACGGTATACAATATGCTGTCAAGCACAAGCATTACTGCGGACATGAGTTCATGATCGCTCGTGAGAATGCTTCGCAATGGATAGATGAATTCATGAAGGCAGAAGGAATATCTGATATTGGTGGGATCGGGAAAATGAACTTCTCCAAAATTATCGATTTCAGTAACAAACTCTGTCATTTCGTGGATTGCTTCTGAATCGCGTGACTTGATCAGATTTGATTCTGAAAGATAGTCATACACTTTTTTTGTTGCAGATGATCTCTCCTTAAATTGGTGATGATCAAATTTACCTAAACCGGTGTCCACATGGATTATATCATCATCTGCATCAGGACCCCTCCCTTCGTATGTGCTTCCTGCGGGTACAAATGCGTGTTCTGCACTTTCCCACCCGGGGAGATACCGTTTAATAAGCCACGAAGAGGCTATTGCATCAAGGTCGGGAGAGATATGGGTTACAACTGTTTTCATAAAGTAAATACTCAATAGCCTACCATAATTCCGGACTTGATCCGGAATCCAGACTGGATCCTAAGGTCACGCCTGGGATGACAACTAATTTCCTATATTAATAATTCTTGACAAGGTCTGAGAGAACTGCATCAACCATCTTTAATTGGGATTCTTTTTCATTTCTTCTCTTCCACTCAACCTGCTCGCCGGTTCTTTTTGAAATAACTAAGCGAATGGGGTTTCCGATCAGATCTGCGTCTGCGAATTTTTCACCCGCTCGAACTTCTTCGCGATCATCGAAAAGAACTTCAACCTCTCGTTTTACCAAAGCCTCATAAAGGGACTCCGCTCGTTTTTTGATACTATCGTCATGTAAGTCAAGACCTACTAAATGAACCTGGTAAGGAGCAACTTGCTCAGGCCACATGATTCCCCGGTCATCATGAAATTTTTCGACAAGGACTCCCATAACTCTCGTTATGCCAATTCCGTATGAACCTAGGATAACTGGTTTTTTTTGTCCGGATTCATCGTTAAAAAAGAGACCCAATTGTTCAGACTTGGTACTTCCACAGCTAAAAATATTTCCAACTTCAGCTGCACGAACTTCCTCAAGATCTGCTTGATTTACACCCAGTTGACTCATTACCTCTTGAGTAAGCACTTCCTTATTAATGGCAATTTTCTTTTGTCTGTGGAGATAAATAACATCTTCACCTATATCGGTCAGTGTTTGAAATTCATGACTAAATTGAGTAAATGCGCCTCCTGAAGCAAATGTGAGATATGTATCTGCACCTAACCCAACATTTTCAAAAATACGAAGATATGCTTGCGAAACTTCATCGTAAAATTTCGTATGAGTTTCTTCGGAGGTGGAGTATGAATACATATCTTTCATCAGGAATTCCCTTCCTCTTAAGATGCCACTTTTTGCACGCAATTCATTTCTGAGTTTGGTCTGAAACTGAAATACTCGTACCGGCAAATCACGATAACTCGTGACATAATTTTTCATCATCTCGGTAATTTGCTCCTCATGTGACCATGCAAGTCCAATTTCGGTCCCATTTTTGAGGTGTGATTTAAACCAAACATCCACTTTTTCGTCATTCCATCGGTCAGTTTTTTCCCATAGCTCTTTCCTTTGGAGAGAGGTCATGATCAATTCCTGTCCGCCTACTGCTACCATTTCTTTACGAGCTATGGCTTTGATTTTTTCAACGATTCGCAAACCAAGGGGTAATAACGCATAGACTCCCGCCATTTCCTGATGGATAAAACCACCATTTATAAGAAATGTGGCATTGGCAGAGTCATATTCCTTGCCTAGTTTTTGTGGTTTTGGAAAGAGTTTCGAATAACGCATGGCAATAGTATATCAAATGAACTCGAATCGCAAAGATTAAAAAAATCTCAAGAGAAAAAGCCTAAGCAAGCTTAGTTCGAGCCCAGTTTTTGTATTTGAGCATGATGGATCTGAAGATATGATTCTACTATCTGAAATCTTTTCGAAGTTTGGATTTCAATTGTATCCAATTTTGTGTGGAGCTCTCGAAAACGAGTATCAAGTACCTTGTTCTGAATTCGAAACTCACTTCTCACAAAGTCAGTAACAAATTCAGTAACAAATTCTTTAATAAAAGTTTTAAGTCGAATTTCAGAACTTTGAACAGTTACTTGAACAATTCCTTGAACAATTCCTTCGATTGCTTGGAGATCTTTCTTGGTAATTGACATATTATTTATTGTTATGTATATATCCCAGTTTGTCAAGTACTTTTTCCACTGTTTCGCTTGGTCCCGAAGAGTATGTGTCTATTACTAGATGATAGTACGTGGGGTCGAAAAAATCATAATCCCCATAAATCCGCTTCCATTCATTAAAATTTCCTTCTTCTCTTTCTTTTATATATGTCTTGGCTTGGTCTATACTCACTTTATCTCGGTTTGCCACTCTATCTATGCGAAGCGCGTCGTTGTTGCAGGTAAGAAGAATACGTAGTGTGTCTTTTCTCTCTCGCGCCATAAAACCAGCAAGCCACGCCTCTATCACGTAATGCCCTTGGTCAAGTAGTTTGACGGTTCGTGCGTCGAGTTGATGATGGAAGTCATCAGATACAAGACTCGCGAGAGGTTGGATATATTCTTTAGCAAAATCCCGAAGAAGCTTGCCTCCCGAAGTGAATGTCCAGTCTTCCGGTTCGAGGTACTGTTTTAGTGCAGAATGGAGAGTATTTTTGCCGACTGCAACCCCTCCCGAAATGGTGACATTATCAAAAGCAAACGAGTGTTTCATTGCATTCATTTTTTGTGTTATCCCCACAATTTTTGAATATCTGCAATAGTGATGATTGCACTTAAGCTCAGCAGTATGATGATGCCTGCAAGATTTAAGTACTTTTCAAGGTTTTGATTTGATTTTTTCCCCGTGATCCATTCATAAAATACGAACACCAACCTGCCTCCATCAAGTGCAGGAAAAGGAAGAATATTAATTACCGCTAAGTTCAAAGAAAGGAGCGCGGTAAGCTGGAGTAACGCGTTCAAGCCATATTGTCTTGCCTCTCCCACGATCTTTGCAATTCCCACTGGTCCTGCAAATTCGACCGGTGTCGCATTTTGAGTAAAAAGTGAGGCGGGAATTTTAAACAGTTCGATAGCAATTTGTTTCGTTGTTGTTGCTGCTTCGACAAATCCCATTACGGGAGCTTGATACCAAGGATACTGTTTTTTTTGAATGATTTGCGTGATTACAATCCCAAGCGCTCCTTGGCCTTTGGGGGGATTTTTTCGTGGAGTAATATAAAATGTTTTATTACTTCCCTCTCTGAGCACAGTGAGCGCAACTTCCTTATCGCCAAATCTCTCTGCTGAATTGATCAAATCAGGAGCAACGTTCAGCTGTACCACCGTGTCGCCATGTTGGAGTTTTACCAATTGGTCTCCTTTCATGAGTCCAATTGCTTGGGCAGGTGATCCGGACTGCACTTCCTCAATTGCAATTCCTGCTGCAGA
>CALESU010000016.1 GCA_937914905.1 uncultured bacterium | reverse complement strand
AATTGTATGCTGCAATAAGAACGGGCTTTCCTCGTAAGTGTTTGTTTGCCTGTTTCTCAACCGGGGCAAAGCAAGAATTCAAATCAACATGCATCACGGAAGGAGGGTTGTGATTTATCGGAAGATCGGTCAAATCAGGGGTTTCCATCTGATACTTCAATCAATTTCCAATGAAGGGTTTGCGTATCAAGATGAAGGCGATAATCCATCACGCCATCTGTGGCATGAAATACATGAAGTACATTTCTTCCTTCACGAACCAAGTGATGGTAGGTAACTTCAGAAAAGACAATGTCATGTGTTTTCCAGCGCATCTTGAAAGGCTTTGCTGATCCTTTATCCTTGTTGTATACGCTGACGACACTTACTTTTTCATCCAGTATTTCAAGCATTGTGAGCGTGATATTCACGAATGACTTTGATAACCACACCCCCTATTTCAAGCTTTCGTTTTGGAACGATATCCTGGTATTTAGCATTTGCTGCTTTTAAAAATATCTTTCCGTTTGTGTCAAAGTAATATTTAAGCGTCCACTCTTCATCAATATACGCAGCAATAATATCACTCCTTTTTGGCCTCAATGATTTGTCTAGTACTACCAAATCGCCCTCGATAATCCCGGCCCCTACCATTGAATCGCCACGAACTTTGAGCACAAACGTATCGGCCGGGTGCTCAATGTTAAAAGGTTCCAAGCGAATAGTCTCATGCTGTTCCTGCTCTTCACCGGGTATTCCCGCTTGGATTGAGCCAAGAAGGGGAAACTCAAAGAATTTATCCGTGGGGATGATCTTTGCATTGTTGACTTCTAAATACCCCCGCTCTTTCCATTGTTCGACCCAATATCCCACCGCGCCAGGAGATTGGAGGTTAAAAAGAGACGCTTGCTCGCGAAATGAAGGAATGTAATGGTATTTGAAATAGAACGCTCTCAGTTTTTGGAATTTGGCATCAAACATTCGTACAGGTGAACTAATAGTACGAATCAATTTAGTACACATGTACTAAAATGTCAAGAGGATAATGATGGAGATATTTACTCGCAGAGCACAAGAACCACGTTGTCAAGATCGGGTCTCGCTGTAGGATCTGAGCACTGTGATATACCATTTAAGCAGTAATCAGGATCTCCATCAGGGCCGACGTACAGAATTGCTCGCACCTGCTTTTTTTGCGATAGTCCGTCACTGGTACCAGAATATCTCAAATCCTTACAACCTTCCACATCGGGGCGACAATAATAATCAGGATCAAACCAATAGTATCCCCCACGAGGATCAGTAAGTTGAGAAATGGTGGCGTAGGGGCCATCCCAGTTGGGAAAAGCTACGCCCGAATTCACCAAAAGGCCTGCTAATGGTTCGTTTAAATATATTTCATCATCATGTCTGCAAATTTTCTTATCCAGGCCACCGGGAATTTTTCCGGTATCTGCCGCAAGCTTATCAATGGCGGTTTTTATCTGGGCAAGGTCACTTTGGGCAGTTCTTCCTCCCAACCCTGGTATCTTCAAAATATCTGATCCAACAACGTTCACAATAAGAATGGCAGAAAGAGTGAAAACGAGCCCCACTATAGAACTCGTGACCAAGCGCCTTCCTTGTTGTATCTTCATCTGATCTCCTTGTGCTGTGGAAAGTTGAAATGCGCCGTAGAGAATTGTGCCAAACGCCAGAGTCCCCACGGTTGGAAATATAAGATTATTCAAAAGAAAATTCAAAACGCCACCCGCGGAAGAGGGATCTCTGAACGATTCAAGTCCTGTGTTAAGACACCCCAATTGAGTAAAGTATTTTCCTGCTGCAGGTTGGGGTGGTTTATTAAAGTTTGTCGAACCCTGAGCGAGATTAATAAGAAGTGTTTTATTGGATTTGGGATCGCTCTCCTTTGTGACGCCGAGATGCCCATATAGGCATTCAGCACAAGATCCCCAGTTTTCAGGGGCAGTCCGATTCGCACAGTATCCACAGGAATCACACTCTATCATGGGGCCATTCGTAACCGCATCAACGGAAGGCGAAAAAAAAGAAAGCGTAGTAAGAATGGTAAAAAATAGTGCCACGATGACCTGCATGCCATTAGTATACTGCATCACGGCGTCTGTTTTTTGTGGGTTCGCCACACGGATATAAAAAGTGCAATTCTAAGACAAATCACCACAATTCCAAACAGAAAAATCATAAAGCTAAAGGGGGGAAACAGCGTGGAGTTCCCAGACATCCAAAGGAGCCATTTATCCCACCCTCTCAAACCGAAGTGGATCATCCCAAGCGCGTATCCAATATATCCAATTCGCATGATCATCCGCCACCTTGCAGGTCCGATATGTTGGATTGAAAACCGATTGGAAAGCACAGCCATCATGACGAAAATGATCGTCGAGCCAGATGCTGCAATAAATGATCGAATGCTATGATATGCCAAAAAGAAGCTTAAGAGGGGAGTATTCCCTGCATAGGTAAACGAAATAAGCATGTGAACCAGCATGTAGGCAACTCCGACTACTCCCAAGTGTTTGCGAAAAATGATGAGTTTGTCAGCAAAATTGAAAAAATAACACAAGCTACTCAGAACGAGAGAAAGTCCTAAAAGAAGAAATGAGACATCTGCAAGGATTCTGTTGAGAGTTCTCACGGTTGGATCTGCGCCAAGCGCAAAGGAATAGATAGACACAATTCCCACAATAAAAATACTGTACACGATAGTTTCGCCGTACAGTCGTCTTTCACGAGGAGGACCTTTTCGCAACGTAATTTCCGTGTTTAATTTTTCATGAAGTAGTATTTCTGCCGGCATATCATTTTATTATACCGTATCCCCATCCCGAGTATATATTTGGTAGACTTATCCCAATCGGTATGCACCTGTTCACAACCAAAAAAATGCTTATTTTCATAGGACTTGCCATAATCGGATTGTTGCTGTATCTTGCTTTCCAGTTTTACGGCACCGAAAAATCAAAAGTACCTTTGTGGGAAGGGTATGATGTCATTCAATATGAAATCGAAGGAACGAAATTTAGTCTTGTAGTTGCAGACACTGCATCGCGCTGGCAAAAGGGCCTCATGTATGTGAGAAAGCCCGTGCAAGGATTTGATGGAATGATATTTACATCCAAACACGCAACACCCCAGGTATTTTGGAATATGAACACGTTTGAAGATTTGGATGTGTATTGGATTCGAGATGGGAAGGTTCTGGGGAAAAGTCTTCTCCCTTCCATAGAGTCAAAAGGAATGAAAACCGTATCATCACCTGGCCCGGCTGATACCGTGATCGAAATAATTCGATAAAATATGTTGGCTCATTATTCATTTTTACACTCTCTATGAATCTATTACCTATTGGTACAAAAGCTCCCGCATTTACCTTGTCCGATCAAAACGGCACCAATCACTCCTTGGTAGAGTATGCAGGCTCATGGGTTGTTTTGTATTTTTATCCCAAAGATGACACTCCGGGATGCACCATCGAAGCGTGTAATTTTCGTGATCACTTTGAAAGTTTGAAAGAAGAAGGTGTAGTGGTTCTGGGAGTTTCGAAAGACTCAGCTCAATCTCACACGAAGTTCATTCAAAAATTCAATCTCCCTTTCGTGCTGTTGTCTGACGAATCGACAGAAATGATTCAAGCATACGGCGCGTGGGGAGAAAAGAAGTTTATGGGGAAAACATTTCAAGGAATTAGTCGAGTAACGTACATTATTGATCCTGAAGGGGTTATTCGCATGGTGTACCCATCAGTAAAGCCGCAAGCTCATGCTGAGGAAATCCTTGAAGAGGTGCGCCGTTTAAGAGGATGAGGAGAGCCGGTGTTGAGTTTCAAGATGTCTTATTGTTCCCGAGACACTGCGCATCACGACAGAATGCGTGGTGATGTGATCAGGATTAAAAACGACACCTTTTAAAAGCGGTCCATCAATCACTCCTGTTGCTGTAAACGTAAGCTCGTTTCCTTTTGCCAAATCTTCAATTCCGTAAATCTTTCCTTCCTGTAAACCCAGTTTGACCATTTCTTCTCGATCTGCGTCATTTCGGGGGGCAAATCGAGTCAGCATGTTTCCTCCTAATATTTTGAGTGCCACTGAAGCCAACACACTCTCTGCACTTCCTCCTGAACCAACAAGAATATCTATGGGACTTTCGGCAACACAGGTTGCAACAGCTATTGCGATATCTCCATCGGTGACTAGTCTAATTCGTGCACCAGTGCTTCTGATCGTGCGAATTAGCTCAGCGTGACGGGGACGATCCAACATGCTTACCGTAACATCAGATACGTCTTTTCCTAAAGCGCGCGCCACTTTGACAATCGTTTCTTGTATGGGGGCATCAATATCTATCACGTCTTTTGCTTTTGGGCCAACGGCAAGTTTTTCCATGTATGTGTCTGGGGCTTGCATGAGAGAGCCTTTGGGCCCGGTAGCAATCACGGCGATTGCATTGTATCTGCCGTATGCCACGCTGTCTGTGCATTCGAGAGGGTCAACTGCAATATCCATCTCAGGTCCATTGCCATTTCCCAGCTTTTCACCTACATACAGTTCCGGAGCTTCATCTTTTTTCCCTTCTCCAATCACAATAGTGCCAGAAAAATCGATTGCGTTAAAGCGTTGTCGCATTGCTTCAACTGCTGCGCCATCCGCTGCTTTACCGTCACCTTTTCCAATATGTTTTGCCGACTCAATAGCCGCGGCTTCCGTGACCCGTACAAACTCAAGTGCAAGATTTTTATCCATAGGATGTTTGTTATTTTTTCAACGCTTCAATTCCAGGAAGCGTGCCTTTTTCAATATACTCAAGCATTGCGCCTCCCCCCGTGGAAATATGGGTTATTTTATCTAAATATTCTTTTTTCGAAATTGCAGTGAGTGTGTCTCCGCCTCCCACAATTGACGTAGCTTCGGTATTTTCAGTAATTGTGTAATACATGAAATCTGTTCCTTGGCGATAATGGATATTTTCAAAGTATCCCACCGGTCCGTTCCATACAATCGTTTTGGCTTTTGCAAGGATATTCCCTATTCGCGCCTTTGTCTCTGGCCCAATGTCAAGAATTTGTTTATCTTCGGGAACTTCAGTTACTTTGCAAACCACACCACCCACTTCAAGCTCATCCGGCTTTCCCACGATACAATCTGAAGGGAGGATCACTGAAGTATTATGTTGCGCCGCTTTAAATAGGAGTTTTTGAGCAATTTCTTTTTTGTCTTTCTCCACTAAACTTGCTCCTACATTAATCCCTTGCGCGTACAAAAAAGTGTTTGCAAGAGCTCCCCCCACGACCAGATAATCTGCAAGATCGAGCATTTGATCCAAAATATTAATTTTTGTATCAATTTTTGAGCCTCCAATGATTGCCACAAAAGGTTTTTCTGGTTTCTTGACAATCTTTGAAAGCATCTCTGTTTCTTTCCGAAGGAGGAGTCCGCCATATGATGGGAGAAACTGAGTTACGCCAACAACCGAAGCATCCGAACGGTGCGAAACACCAAATGCATCATTGACAAACACATCGGCAAGAGAAGCCATTGATTTGGCAAACTCAGGATCATTTTTTTTCTCTCCAGGATAGAACCGACAATTCTCAAGGACAAACACTTCATCATCTTGTTGGTGTTCAAACGTCTCCTTGGGTTCGGTCAAAAAATCATTGATAAGGGTTATACGAAAATCAGGCAGATACTCGTGGAGTTTGTCACACACGATCTTCATTGAGTATTTGGGATCCGGAACACCTTTTGGTCTGCCCAAATGAGACACGAGGATGAGCTTATTTTTATTTTTAAGCAGAAGCTGGATTGTCGGTAAGGCTTGTTTGATGCGCGCGTCATCTGCTATGGTGAGGTAGTTCGGATTTAACGAAACATTAAAATCCACCCGCAACAATACGCGCTTGTTTTCAATACTAACATCATCAATAAATCGAACTTCTGCCATAGAAAAAAAGGTAATAATTTATAGATCTTATGCCATCCGTTCAACCAGATCAGCCAAACGCATCGAGTATCCCCATTCATTGTCATACCAACCAAAGATCTTTACGAATGTGCCATCAAGAACGTTGGTGTAGTTGGGAT
The DNA here is from genome assembly GCA_937914905.1 of uncultured bacterium. Classification (GTDB taxonomy): domain Bacteria; phylum Patescibacteriota; class Microgenomatia; order UBA1406; family GWC2-37-13; genus UBA1450. The sequence continues at coordinate 109 of CALESU010000016.1, read as the reverse complement.
CAAAGATGCTTGAAAATGAAGATCCGATAATGTCAGAAGACACAATCACATCTTCTGTATATCCGAGAATCCCCTTCATTTCTTGCTCAGAATATCGTTTGAAAAGTGA
>CALESU010000015.1 GCA_937914905.1 uncultured bacterium | reverse complement strand
TTCTCTCTGAGGAAGAGGCGAAATCTTCGCAACAAGCTTGGAAAGAAGTTCTTTCGTAAAATTTGTTCAATCGATTCAATCTGGTATAAAGTAGTGATTGTTGGAAGTTTTAACACAACCTCATCGCCTTTTTTCTTCTTCAACAGTGCGGAGCCGAGAGGGGAGAGATACGATAATTTTTCGAGAGATGGATCTGATTCTTGACTCCCCACTATTTCAAATGTCCGCATACCCGATGTTGTTTTAAGCGTGACTCGTGAGCCGATCTGAATATATTCACTTTGTGTAGGCTCCACAACGCGTGCCCGATTCATAAGAGTTGTCAAATATCTCATTCTGCTTTCAATTCTTCGTACTTTCTGTTTACCAACTCGATACGCAGCATTCTCACTCCGATCTCCCAGTTCTGCTGCTTTGGTAAGCTCACGAATTGCATCAGGTTTGGACTTTTCCAGCTCATTATATTCCTCTTTAATGTCTTGGTAGCCTTTTTTGGTAAAAAATATGGGAACCTGCTTTGACATAGGGAGTAGTATACCTGAAAATGGTAGTTTACTTGAAATCATCTATAATCCTAGTTATATACAAACAAAAACAATATGTCATCCCGAGGCTTCAGCCGAAAGATCCAGCTAATGAATAAATATTGACTGGATTCTTCTCTTCGCTACGCTCCGCTCAGAATGACAACAAGATGTTTAGAGATGATTTCTCAATCTATATTGACAAATGCAAATGATTTGCATATAATCGAGGTATGAAGAATAAAGCGATCGCATTTAGCATCGGACTCGTCGTCCTATTCGTGGGATTGTTAGTGTGGAAAAACCTACAACCCAATAGTTTGCAGGGTAAGCCACAAAAAAAGATCGCTGCCACGATATTTCCTATTTATGATATCGCAAGGGAAATTGCAGGAGATACGTTTGAAACGGTTCTCGTACTCCCACCTGGTGCAAGCCCTCATACCTATGATCCGACTCCTGGAGACATTTCAAAACTCCAAGGAGCTCAAGTACTCTTTACTATTGGACATAGTTTGGACAATTGGTCATCTATCCTATCTGAATCAGGGGGAATTTCAAACCAGATTCCTGTTGATCGAAATATTACTCTTAGAGAATACGAAGTGCATAAAGAAGAGGAACATCATGAAGAAGGAGAGACTGAAGAAGAGCATCATGAACATGAGGGATTGGATCCCCACTACTGGCTGAGCGTTTCAAATGCAATTCTCATAGCCGATCAAATACGAGACGATCTTTCTCTCCTCTATCCAGAATCAGCTGACGAATTTGCTCGAAACCATTCTGCGTATGTTCAACAGCTCAAAACGCTTCATGAAGAACTCAAACAGATACACAACAGTGGGACGATAAAGAATATTGCCACATTCCATAATGGATGGGCTTATTTTGCACAGGAGTATGAATTAAAAGTTGTTACCACATTTGAAGAATACGCCGGGCAAGAGCCTACTCCGAATTATTTGCGAGAGTTTAGTGAACATATAATCGAGCACGATATTAAAGTAATTTTTTCCGAACCTCAGTTCTCTCCAGAGAAAGTAAAACCAATCGCAGAAGATCTGGGAGTGACGCTTTCAGAAATTGATCCGATCGGAGGGGGAGAAGGTAGAGATTCGTACATTAAACTGATGCGCTATAATGGAGATACGGTGCGTAAAGCGCTCGCATTATGAACCCTTTACTTACGCTCACCAATGTGAGTATCACTTACCCTCACTCTTCCTTTCGAGCAGTTGAAAAGGTGAGCTTTTCATTGATGCCAAAAACTATTACTGCGCTTATTGGACCGAATGGTTCGGGAAAATCAACGCTTATTAAAGGAATCTTAGGGCTAATTCCCCATACCGGATCTGTTCGATTTTCATCTCAAAATAAAGGCCAGCGATCCATTCCTGTAGGATACGTTCCTCAGAGATTTTCATTCGATACTACTTTTCCCATCACGCTTTCTGAATTTTTACATCTTATTTGTGAAGATACGCAAAGCGTGAAAGCCTCACTCGCCGAAGTTCAGCTTCTTGATAAGGAACACTCGCTGTTGTCGACATTATCAGGCGGACAGCTTCAACGAGTGCTGTTAGCCCGTGCTATCGTGAACAACCCTCAACTACTCATTCTTGATGAACCCGAGGCAGGGATAGATGTAGCTTCGGAAATGTCGTTCTATGGTCTCCTTGACCATTTGGTTAAAGAGCACGACATGACAATACTTATCGCAACTCATGACTTAGATATCGTTTCCACACTTGCCACCAATGCGCTCTGTATTAATAAAACATTGGTCTGTTCTGGACCCCCTCAAAAAATCCTCACTGAAAGCATGTTTAAGCATTTATACGGACACGAGTTACAATTTTACGGACACCACCACACCTAGTATGGACTTTGCTCTCTTGACACTTCCTTTCATGCAACGTGCGTTCATTGGGGGAGGAATAGTGTCTGTACTTCTTGCCTGTCTCGGAGTTTTTGTGGTGCTTCGACGATCGTCTTTTTTTGGAGACGCAATTGCACATTCTTCCTTGACTGGAGTTGCAATTGGCCTTCTCACCGGAATTCCCACCCTCATTTCCGCAACAATATACTCAATTGGGGTCTCGTTCTTTATTCCCTGGATGAAAGATAAAAGCAGACTTCCCGTAGATACCCTTTTGGGAATACTTTTGCCCGTTTCAATGGCCATAGGAGTGATCATTCTCACGCTCATCCCCGGATACCGCGCAGATCTGATGAGTTTTTTGTTTGGGAGTATTTTGGGAATTTCGTGGCTCAATATAGGGTTTACGATATTACTCTCTCTTGCTATTGGAATTTATTTGTTTTTCTGGGGTAAGAAACTTCTTGCCTTATCGTTTGATTCTGATTACGCAGTGATTCAAGGAATTCAAGTCAGCAAAATTGACTTACTCTACCATCTTGCTCTTGCAGTTTCGATTGTGTTAGGAATACAAGTTGTAGGAATTATCTTGGTAAACGCACTTCTTATTATTCCTTCAGCAACTGCTCGGTTACTTGCTCGCTCCATGAAGGATCTATTTATTCTTGCTCCCATAATTGCATTTGTCACGACAACATGTGGCATTATTCTTTCTTATTATCTTGACCTTCCCACGGGACCGGCGATAGGGGTTTTGAGTGGAATGGTCTTTGTGAGTGCATTTATTGTTTCGCACATCCGGTCTAAGTCCTAGGGTATAATGCATGGCATGCATGTAACTCTTTTTTGCGGAGGACCTTCTTCAGAGCATGAAGTTTCAATAAAAAGCACACAGTCGATCCTATCTGCGATAGATAAGACACACTTTGAAGTCTCCGTTTTGTACATACAAAAAGATCTTTCTGCTTGTGTATTTCAACCAAAAAAAGAATGGTGGATTCCCACAGATCCCACCTTATACAAACCCTTGAGCTCTGTTCTTGCTCATGATCTCAAAAAAACCGATCTTGCATTTCTTGCCGGTATTCACGGCGAATTTGCTGAAGATGGACAACTCCAGGGATTGCTTGACATGGCAGGTATTCGTTATTCAGGATCAGGAAGATATGCGAGCACCCTTGCTATGGATAAATTTCGCTCAGCACTTGTAGTAAATGCGTTGAATGGAATAGTACTTCCTGACACGATTTTGATAGATATCCATGAAGACTCTAACTATGACGATCTCACTTTCCCTTTAGTATTTAAACCGAATGCAATGGGATCAAGCGTGGGAGTGCATATCGTCAAATCTTCATCTGAACTTCAAAAAATACTCGTGAAAGCTCGCAAAGGAAATGAGTTTAAAGATGCGCTATTGCAAGAGTATATTGAAGGAGCTCAAGAATTGACATGTGGTTGTTTGCAAGAGAAAAATGGCACCTTTCATAAACTTCCTCCCGTGGAGATCATTCCTCAGACATCTTCATTTTTTAACTATGAATCAAAGTATGAAATAGGAGGCGCAGTAGAGCTTTGCCCTCCCAAGCATGTTGGGGAAAAAATATCAGATCAGATTTCAGACCTTACCGTCCAAATCCATATGCTCCTTGGATGCCAGACGTATTCTCGTTCCGATTTCCTCTTAAAAAATAACGCTCTTTTTTATATTGAAACCAATACTCTTCCCGGAATGACTCAAACCTCCCTTATTCCAAAAGAGGCACAAGCTGTGGGAATGTCGTTTACAGATCTCATAAGCTTCCTGATCGATCAAACTCCGTAAGTTGTGATGTAATTACTCAATTGCACTTGCATTCCACATATATGCTGATAGAATGAATCTATGAAAACACCAGAACCAACCTCAACCAACTGTCCTAAGTGCGCTTCTCCTCTTTCACCTATTGAAGAAACTCCTTCGGGAAAAAAGTTACAGCGATGTTCTGCGGGCACATGGAACCGCGAAACACGCCAGACAGAAGGGTGTGATTATGTGAAATGGTTCTCACCCGAGCCCGAGGAACTTGATGAAGTATGTCCTAAATGTGGCGCAAAGCTTGTTATGGCTACCACACGAACAGGTAAAAAGCTCAAGAAATGTAGTACTTCAGGATGGGATTCTGAAAAGAAACAGGCTACCGGATGCGATTTTGTTGAGTGGTTCAATGGTACTAGAGAAGAA
>CALESU010000014.1 GCA_937914905.1 uncultured bacterium | reverse complement strand
GCCCCATTCTTGCTGCCGGATTTACTATTTTGTACTTATCCACTTTTGTAGTGACTCTGTACCTCGTGCATTTAGGTTTGGGAACAGTACAGTTCAACTTTTTAAGCGAAGCTCTCTTTGTTTTCTTTATGAGTGTTGTTGCTTTTTTCGCATACCGTATCAAGCAAATTGCAAATATGTATCGGCTCACTGAAAAAACAGGCGCATTTACTCCTCTTGTTGATTTCTTTTTTATGCCCATTCTTTCCTTAGGGAAAATATTTTCTGAAGGTGTTTCAAAAATTAATTTCTTTATCGTACTTTTCGACGTTATTATCGAAGCTCCATTTAAGCTGATCATTGAAGTGATTGAGGAATGGATTTCGTTTGTGAAACAACGAAAAGATGAAATTATTTAAGACTCCCGTATCCCCATGACTTCTTTTTGGAACCAGGATAATCTTATAGGACTTGCACCCATGGACGGGGTGACTGATGCTGCATATCGATACATCGTGGATATCTATGGAAAACCGGATCTGCTTATGACTGAGTTTGTCCCAGTGGACGCTCTGAATCGGGGAGCATTTCAAGCAATGCGAGGGTTTGCACTCCATACCACCAGAACGCCTACGGTGGCACAAATTTTTGGAACGGATCTCGATGCTTTTTATAAAGCTACCTTAGTTATTGCTGAGCTGGGATTTGATGGAGTGGATATCAACATGGGATGTCCGGACAGAAGTGTTGCGAAAAAGGGCGCGGGAGCAGGTCTTATTCGAACACCTGATCTTGCAAAGTCGATCATTCGTACGGTTCAAACTGCTGTAAAAGATTGGTCTGAAGGAAAAACGATGCAGGAAGGAACTGTACATGAACGAATAATCGAAGAAGTCTCTATATACCAAAAACGATATAAGATAATTTCTTCAAGAAAAATGATTCCTGTTTCGGTGAAAACCAGAATTGGGTATGACCGTGTTCAGACGGATGAGTGGATCAAGCATGTCCTTGAAACACAACCGGATAATCTTACTGTTCACGGAAGAACACTTGCTCAAATGTATACGGGGAAAGCT
>CALESU010000013.1 GCA_937914905.1 uncultured bacterium | reverse complement strand
AGAAGATCCAAGGCTTCGGCGGACGTGGTGGAAAGGGACCAAAACATGTCGCTCGCAAAATTTGCGCCTCAAAACCCATTGAAGATATCCCCGGAACGTATCAATGCAAAGATGAAAGTATCGTTTTTGTCTCCGGAGAAAACACGATAGATGCAACTAATATCGTTCTCTTGTCAGGAGACATTTTACCCCAAGATGGAATCGTGGATTCTCGAGATGTGATATTTATTCGCCAAAACTTTGGAAACCGTGAATCAGAAGTAGTGAAGCGAGCAGATTTGAACTTTGATGGGATTATCGACACGCAAGATTATGTGATGATTCAAAAAGCGCTTTCCTTCAAATACGACGAGACGTAAGAGGGTATTACTCGGGAGAAACCTCGCCAAGAAGCCTCAAAATGACCTCTTTTTTGTATCGCCTGTCGCCACGAGAGTTGATACGAATTGCGGGAAGTTTTCCTTTTTTGCCCCATCTTTTGATGGTGAGTGCAGAAACTCGCAAGAGATCAGATACTTCTTTTATCGTTAAAAGATCTGGTAAGTTATCTAAAGATATGGAAGGTTGGGTTTTGGTTTTGTCTGACATAGTACGAGTGGATTATACGAAGGGGCACCTCCTTTGTCAATGAGAATATGCTTCTTTAGCCGAACTCAACGCTCTTGTAAAGGCATTATTTTTAGTGCATAATGAGTGATTATGAGAGATGGCGCTCGATCACAATTTGGGTCTTTGAGGCAGGCCATCTTGCTTCTGATAATGTTCGCGAGTTTTTGGTATCTGTCTGTATCGGACGTACATGCTCAGGAGGAAAGCACAAGAGGACCTTCTATTGACCACGACTGTGCTTACCCGGGAAATAAAGCCACAATAACATGGATCGCAGAACCTGGTGTAACTAAGTATGCACTCCGGATAAATAGACTCGACACTCCATGGGCAGGCAACTGCAAGTCGACTCAGTATGAGGGTGACGTATGTAGAGATGATATCACTGGTACATCGTTCACGCATACTGTAGATCCAAAAAAACAATACTCGTATTGGGTTCATACCGTATTGCCTGATAAATCATTGTCAGTTGCAACTGTAAGGAAGCAAGATATTCTCTGTGCTCCTAATTGCGCGAATGTTACGGGTCCAAGTACACTTGTTGTGGGACAAAAAGGGCAGTTTGCAGCCGTTGTCACCTCAAATGATAGCAATTTATCCGGTCAGCTTTTTGTCAATAACTTTGCCGTCACATCCCCCATACAACGATTTTCAGGGGTAGATGGTGTGGTAAAAATGGGGTGGACTCCAACTGCACCCGGGACGTATCAGATGAATTGTCGTGCGTGGAATGATGAGCGAGCAGAGTGTCGCTCTTCGACAGTCTGGTCTGGGCCAACCTCAACCAATCCCGCAATCCAGGTATGTGCAGGTCCGACCACGTCAAAAACGGTAATCGTGGTGAATCCTAGTCCTACCCCCACTCCCACCAAAACTCCTACTCCAACACCAACCCCTCTTCCTACAAAAACTCCAACCCCCCTCCCACCCACGCCAACTCCTATGAGTTTTCCTGCAATATCCGTAGTTCGACCCAGCCAGGGAGAGGTGTTAAATAATACGAGAAAAACCGGCGCAAACAATCTTTACTCAGTTCTGAGTGATTATACTAACGGTTGGGGTTTTGTCGCATGGGTTCTTGGAGCTGCTGCAGAAAATAACAATTCGTCAACTGATTTTTATCGGTATCCTGAGTATTTAAAGCCAACAATACTTGCTAATGGGAATTTAGAGATTGAGGCAGTTAAGGATTTTCCCGATGGCGGAGGAGGGTGTTGGGTGTATCGTAAAACAGCAAATACTCAATTTGCGACCTCCCCTTTTCGGTATACGATTACCGCTGACGTAAGCTCCAACAGAGGTCTCAATGGCAGGATGAGCATCGCGATAGAAGAGGATGATCATAGTAATATATATCCCGGTTCATACGCTCCTACTTCTGAAGTTGGAACGGTAAGACTTACAAAAGTGGTAGATATTTCTCTTGAAGAAGGAGGCGCGCAAGAGCGATTTATTGGATTTAAGTTCTGTATGTGGGGAACAAACTCAAATAAAATCAAGTTGGGCGATAAGGCAACTCTCAGTTTCGCTAGTCTGATCAAATCGCCAATTTCAGCCTCATCCCTCGCTACAACAACAGCCCCACTCCCCTCAAACACCCCTACCCCAACTCCCACTCCTATTCGCTACACAATCAGTGCTGTTTCCAACCCTCAAGCAGGAGGAACCATAACAAAGAATCCTTCAACAGGAATAGTATCTCCCGGACAAAGTATCGTTCTTACCGCATCTCCCGCATCAGGATACCGATTCCTTCAATGGAAAGAGGGGACAACTGTCTTGGGAACTACAAATCCACTTACCCTCTCCAATATCCAAACAAACCGCACCATTGTGGCTGAGTTTGTTCTCAATACCTACGCCGTCTCATACAACGGAAACGTAAACACAGGAGGAGTAGCACCCGGGAACCAAACAAAGATCCATGGTACCCCCCTTACTCTTGCCACAAACACCGGAGCTCTTGTAAAAACGGGATACACCTTCTCCGGATGGAATACTCTTGCAAACGGAACAGGTACCACGTACCTAGCAGGAGGATCATATACAGCAAATGCACCGCTTACTCTCTTTGCCAAATGGACTGCAAATACTCTCACCATAACAACCTCCGCTTCTCCTCAAAATGGAGGAACCCTTTCCAAAGCCCCCACATCAGGAGTTGTTAATTATGGAGGATCGCTCACTCTGACTGCTACTCCTTCCTCAGGATACCGATTCGTTCAATGGAAAGAGGGGACAACTGTCTTAGGAACTACAAATCCACTTACCCTCTCCAATATCCAAACAAACAGAACCATTATCGCAGAGTTGGCTTTGATCCCCTCAAACACCCCAACTCCCACACCTGCAGCTATCCACACCTTCTCAGGTCGCGTCCAATATTCCGGGGGAACCGGAGTTCCAGGCGTCGTGATCAAGTTGTATGAATACACATTGAGTCCCACAGTAACACGCACGTACAAAAGAGAAACCACAACGGGAAGTACGGGTACCTACTCATTCACTAATCTTGCCAATGGAACATATGATGTAGAGCCTCAACCCAATACTCAAATTTCCATAGCTCAAGGAAGCGAAATGCAGACTATCGTAGTCACTCAACAAATGGGGGATGTAACGGTTCCTCCCTTTACGGTTAATCCCAAAAATTTCACCATCACCACCTCTTCTTCTCCTCAAACAGGAGGAACCATAACAAAGAATCCTTCAGCAGGAATAGTTTCACCTGGACAAAGTATTATTCTTACCGCATCTCCCGCAACAGGATACCGATTCGTTCAATGGAAAGAGGGGACAACTGTATTAAGTACCTCAAACCCTCTTACTCTCTCCTTTATCCAAGCGAATAGAACTATTATTGGTGAGTTTGTAGGACAACCTTACACCATCACCTACAACGGAAACGTAAACACAGGAGGAGTAGCACCCGGGAACCAAACAAAGATCCATGGTACCCCCCTTACTCTTGCCACAAACACCGGAGCTCTTGTAAAAACGGGATACACCTTCTCCGGATGGAATACTCTTGCAAATGGAACAGGTACCGCGTACCCCGCAGGTGCGTCATATACAGCAAATGCTCCGCTTACTCTTAATGCAAAGTGGACTGCAAATACTCTTGCAGTGACTTATGATACCCAAGGAGGGAATACTATCTCTTCCGGATCAACCACAACAGGAGGAGTAATCCCATCGTCTCCCGGAACCCCAACGAGAGCAGGTCACACCTTCAAAGGATGGTTTGTGGCACCAACGGGAGGAACGGCCATAACCTTCCCATACACCCATGGAAAAACGACAAGCTTTACTCTTTACGCACAGTGGACACAACAGGCCGGATCTCTCAAGGTCACCATTTCTGGAGTTGTCCCCACTTCAGCGGGCTGGAGCATTCCCGGATTCCCCGTATCGCTTTCGGGACAAACCCTTCCAATCGTCCCAGCAGGTCAATACACAATCACATTTCAAGATGTTGTTGGATATGATACCCCCGCTCCTCAACAAGCAACCATTATCGGAAGCCAAGCTACCATAGTCACATCAGCAACTTCGTATGTCAGGCAGTTGGGGACACTGGCGGTAACGGTAGCCAGTCCACCTACGGGATGGGCATTACAAGTTGCACCAAAACGATCTGGTCAAACTGAAGCTCACGAAAGTGAGTGGCAAGATAGGGTATCTCCCGTATCCTTAGGAACCAATCAATACTGGGTACGCTTAAAAACTTTAACTGGATATACCGTGGGACAATTAGTAAATTCTGCGAATCAACCTGTCACATTTGTCACTATCGTGAAAAATCAAGCAATTGCGTTAACGGGTAGTTATGCCGCATATACCCCAACTCCAGCTATTGTTCCAAGCCCCACCCCAACCCCCATAACCACAGTTGTTCCTTCAAACACCCCGATCCCAACCGCAACTCCATTAGTCAACACCCCCACTCCAACTGATACGTGCCCACGCTTTATGCAAGGAGATGCAAACTGTGATGGAGAGATTACACTTGCAGATTACACGTGCTGGAAAGCTCAGTATCAGAAAGTCTTGCTTGGTCAAACAGTAAGTCCCGTCGGAACGTGTCGAATTGCCAATTTTAGCAATGCAGATGTCGCAACACGTACGAAAGTTGTACTTTTGGACTTTGCCGTGTGGAGAGTCAATTATTTAAGATGATGTATGAATAAATTTGCAAAACGTATTCTGTTTCTCAGTCTCGCCCTGGGCGTTGCGGTGGGACTATTTTGGTATGTCAATACGTATATTTATCAATTTCTCGCTTCAACTGATCCTGTTTCCGTAGCCATGATTCCTTCGAAAGAACGGATAGATCTGACAGGAATTCAAAGTGAGGAATTCAACGTAGCATTTCAAGTTGCCCAACAAGATGTTTCGGGGATGCAATTAATTCTTTCCTATGATGGTAAATATATCCAATATGGAAAAGAATACAGCGATTCTGGATTTATCCCACAAACGGGAGTTTCATATGAAGTAGTTCATGAGGAAGTGGTTTCTTCGGAGGGCACAGAGCTTAAAAAAGTAACCATTGTCCTTGTCTCGACAGAAGCAATCCCCCCAACACCAAACAATAGCAGACTCCTTAATTTTAAATTTAGAGTACGAGTGCCTGAAGGAGGGGACGAAGTGTTCCAGGATCGTATCCAAGAAATCAAGCTTGAGGTAAATTCTGAATTCGTAGGGAGCACGAGTGGGGGAGAGGCAACCTCATTTTCCAGTCCTACAGATCCAGTGATTGCATCTATTGCGTTATTTAGAGGAACAGCCACAACTCCCGTCCCCGAGGTATCTCCTGCAACTCCTACTCCCATTCAAGAGCCCACCCCAACAATGACCGTTACTCCACTTGAAGCAACTCCCACTGAACCG
>CALESU010000012.1 GCA_937914905.1 uncultured bacterium | reverse complement strand
TCACCAAGGGATGGAATACGAAATCCCATTGCTCCGGTGTCTATGGAGGTACAGGATACAAATTCATCTATTGAGGGTGTGAAGCCTCCTGGAGCACCGTAATATTCCCTTCCATCACCATCAATGGAATTCCCGGCACCATCTATACATTTATCACTAGCTGCATATGTAGAAGATAAAGTAAGGGGAAAAAACAACAAAAACATAAGAAGAGAGGCGGTTGTAATCCCGAACACTAACTTTTTTTTAAACATAAATATATGGGTTGAATAATTACTATTTAGGATCATTCTATACTTCGGATTCTTCGCTTGTCAATAGTATATTTACTCATTTGGCGCGCGGTATTGAAGAGCTTCTGCAATGTGCGCTTTTATTATATTGTCTGATCGGTCTAAATCTGCAATGGTACGAGCAACTTTGATCACTTTAAAATAAGACCGCGCTGAAAGCATCAGTTTATCAACCGCCAAGGAGAGGAGCTCTTGAGCAGAATGTTCCAGAATACAATACTTCCGGATTTCAGAAGAACTCATTTCGCTGTTAAAGTGAATGGTGGCTCCTTCAAATCGCTTCATTTGATATGTCTGAGCTTGCATAACCCTCATTTGAATGGTGGCGCTTGACTCTGCCCCATGATTATTCGTCAACTTATCAACCTCCACCGGTGGCACGTCTATGTGCAGATCTATCCGGTCCAAGAGTGGCCCTGAAAGACGTTTTTTATACCTCAGAATGAGCCCGGGAACACATTTACACGGATGCTTCGGGTGACCAAAATACCCACACGGACACGGGTTTGAAGCGGCAAGAAGTAAAAAGCGCGCGGGAAACGTGAGTGACCCTGAAGCCCGAGATACCGTGACAATTCCATCTTCAAGAGGCTGGCGCAACGATTCAAGAACGTGTCTGGGAAATTCGGGGAATTCGTCCAAAAAAAGTACGCCTCTGTGTGCAAGGGAAATTTCTCCAGGACTTGGATTGCTTCCTCCTCCAATAAGACCCACCCGAGAAGTGGTATGATGCGGAGCCCGAAAGGGACGAACGCCGTGAAATAATGAGGGGGTAAGGCCACTGGTTATCGAGTATATTTTTGCAACTTCCAGCATTTCTTGTTTTTCCAAAGGAGGCAGTATGGTGGGGAAACTGCGGGATAATATGGTCTTGCCAGCGCCCGGTGAACCCTTCATGTGCAAGTTGTGGAAGCCTGCAGCCGCAATCTCAAGAGCGCGCTTTGCCTGCTCTTGACCATTAATATGGGAAAAGTCATACAGAGAGGCTTCAGATGGTGAAGTGAGACCTTCTGGACTCGGTACGTGCGGAGAGATGATTGTTTTTTGGAGTATGTGCGCAATAACGTGTGAAAGAGTCTGCACAGGATACAGCGTCACATCTTCACAAACCGATGCTTCTTTTGTATTAATGCTGGGAAGGAGAATGTGATGAATTCCTTGTTCTCGGGCAAGGAGAACCAGAGGTAGTACTCCTGAAATGCCGCGTACTTCCCCTTCGAGAGAAAGTTCCCCCAAGACCATGTACGGAACAATTTCTTTTTGCGGAAGCACGCCTGATGCAATCAGAATTCCCAGTGCGATTGCAAGATCAAACACCGAACCTGATTTGGGGACATCTGCAGGAGCTAGGTTTACGGTAAGTCGTGAGTCTGGCATTTCGTATCCGGCGTTTGTGATAGCGGTTCGAACCCGGTCTTTTGCCTCGTCAATTGCTTTCCCCGGAAGTCCCACAATGGTAAACGTGGGGAATCCTTTCCCTGAAACATCGACCTCAACTTGCACCAAAACTCCCTGTAATCCGACCGTTGTTCCTGCTGTTACTTTTGCCATCATACTGATGTAAGTATACAACAGATTATGAGATTGTTGTCAATCCTCCTTATATGTACTAATATGAATTGACGAGGTTTATTCTATTTGATAAACGAACTGTATTGATATTTTTATGAAGATCCCACCAATCCAACTTTCGCGCATTTTTGTACTCTTGGGAGCGCTCATTCTCTCATTATTTTGGACATCTTCTGCGCTGGCCCAAGCAAATATGTATGGATTTCCTCCGGTCACTGATCCACCCATTTTTTGCGGGAAAACAGAGAATTTGAGTTGTCCCGTTGAGATGCTTCCCATCTACGCAGACTTGAACACTCAATTCAACTCAGGAGACGAATGCGCCACGGGGTACACGGACTTTCTTACTGACCCAAAAACCAAACACTATTGGGTAGAAGATCCCGATATTACGGCTCAGGGTAAAGCAGATGAGCGAGCTCGCCAATTTTTGTATTGGGTACTTACAACCAACGCTATTGATTCTGCACCGGTCTTAGCAAGCGTTTGGCAACTCACCAGTGTGATCGCGCTTTTTGGCGTGGTACTCATTGCCGCAATTTTCGGCATAGGATACATCATTAGCCAGCGCACGAACTATGATTTTAAAATCCGCATTTGGCCAACCATAATCAAAATTGGTACCATGCTTCTCTATGTGGCCTTCTCTTCGGCTATCGTATTTGTTCTCATTCAATTTTCAGAGATCATAATGAAATTTTTCTATGAAAATTTGGGAGGAAAAGAGCTTTTTAACATATATTTTGTAGAAGGAGATCCCAATGTGATCGGCTCCACAGAGGCAAGCTACAGAGGGTTTATTGGGTGTAGAGACCTTAATATCCGCGTTCAAGAAGGGATCGACGCTGAAATCTTCATGCTCAAACTGACAAATGTGAGTTACTACGTCATGGGAGTGATGCTCCTTTTGAGAAAAATCCTATTGTGGTTTCTCTTGTTTGTCTCCCCTTTCTTGGCCCTTCTTATGCCATTTATCCTCATTCGCAATACCGGATGGATCTGGATTGGCGTCTTTTTCCAATGGCTTTTTTATGGTCCCCTTCTCACCCTATTCTTGGGAGGAATGGCGCGCATTTGGAACGAAGGGATCCCATTTGGATTTGACTTTTCTCGAGTCGAAAAGATCGCGGGATACGTGTACCCGACCGGAATCAATATCGTGTATGGAGGACCTGCTCAACGCGCAAGCGAACAATTCAATAGACCAATTAGTGCCTTAAATAACGCAAGTTATGTTGATACGTTTGTCGAATACATCATCACGCTAATCATGTTGTGGGCAGTGACATTTTTCCCCTGGTGGCTTCTTCGTATTTTTAGAGATATGTGTTGCGACGGGATTTATGCAATGAAAAATATTCTTCTTGCCATGTATGACAATATGCGAGGAGGACCTTCAAAAGGACCTTCTCCAACAGGCCCTGGGATTATGCCTTCTCTGAAGCTTGATTTACCAACATCAACTCCAACGACAGTAAATATTTCTCTTTCCTCAATTGACCAAATCAGAAAAACCTTAACCCAAGATCTCACCAAAAACCTT
>CALESU010000011.1 GCA_937914905.1 uncultured bacterium | reverse complement strand
CCTTTATACATTGCGCCAAATGCATGAGCGGCATCTTCGATAATGGGGATCCCCTTTGCATTTTTTCGGATTGCATCGATATCACACGGATACCCACCCCAATTTACTGCCATAATTGCTTTTGTCCGTTTCGTTATGCATTTTGCGATACTCTGCGGATCAATGTTCCCTGTTTGTGGATTGATATCCGCCCATACAATCCGCGCGCCTCGGGAAAGAATGGGCCAGTTCGTTGCGGTACACGTCATAGGGGTAGAAATTACCTCATCGCCGGGACCCACGCCAGCCAACTGAAGTGCAAGAGTAAGTGCGGTTGTCCCACTGTTAAGCGAGAGGACCCATTTCGTTTTGAGGTAAGCTGACATCGCCTTTTCCAACACTTCAACCTGTGAACCTTGTCCGATATAGCCTGACATAAGTACTTTTTTCAAAGGACCCATGACTCGTTTAGCCATATATACTTTGAAAAGGGGGATGATTTCTTTAGTTTTTTGTTTCATACGAAGATTTAAGTAAACTCATCATGTGGTAATTATAATATTTCCCATCACGGAAAATAGCTTCTTTTTGCATCCCTTCTTCCTGAAATCCCAACGCTGTATACAACGCTTGTGCAACGGTATTATATCCTGCTACTAAAAGCCATATACGATGTAAATGCATATGGTTAAAAAGGTAGGGGAGAAGTGCTTCATACGCTTCTTTCGCATATCCGTTCCTTCTGAATGCTGGGGCGATATCAATTCCTATTCGAATACTTTGATTAATTTTATCCCATTCATCACATCTCACAAGCCCGATCCGAGTAGAGTCGTGGAGTTGAATGGTAAAATACATCCGCGAATTATCAAGACAAAGGGCGCGAAACCAATCGTCTTGCATATATTCATTTATCGGAACCATTGTGGTCAAGAAGTATGAAGTTTCAGGATCGTTTCGCGTTTCAAGAAAAAAAGAAAGATCCTCTTTCGCAACAGGAGAAAGCGTGAGTCGTTTCGTTTTCAACATAACGTACACTAGTATAGTACATAATTTGAATTGAGTGTACAATGTACCCGTTGAGTTATTACGATCAGCAAAAAAAATGAAAGCGCTTTTTGTCAAATTCTGCTCAAACAAATTCATCCAAGGGGGATTCATTTTTACCCTTTCCAATTTTGCAGGTGGGTTTATCAACTATTTATTCAATATTTTTGCGGGACGTGCATTGGGACCCGCAGGGTATGGAGAAGTGACCACTCTCTTTTCCTATTTAGGAGTCGTTTCGATTCCGATGAGTATTTTAGGGACTCTCTTTATTCAAAAAATGGGGCAAGCTCGAGATGTCAATGAATATGTACGAAAGACACATAACTGGATGATGAAGAAAATGAGAAGA
>CALESU010000010.1 GCA_937914905.1 uncultured bacterium | reverse complement strand
ATGTAAATTTATGGCGCTCGTGCGATTATTTGATGCGACCATGATGCGTGAGGTGCTTCGTTCATGCGCAGGGGCAGCGTTCAAGTCTTGGACACAGGAAGATTTTGGTAATCTTTTACTCAAGTTAAAGAAGACACAGTTACTTGTCTGGGAAAAAGGCTATGCCATTGACCCCGGCCTACGACATATCATACAAAAGTATTTTATGGCATCTGAAAGAAAGACCTTTATTGCAGCCAATAAAGCAGCATTAAGAATATATGAAGACTGGCTCGAACGTCCGGTTGATAATCGCAGTTTGTTTATCGTGGAGGAGTTGTATCACAATGCAGCTCTTTTACAGGTTAACGAGCGGAAGAACTTAACAGCAATTCTTGATATACGTCTGAGAGATTACCCCAATCGTATTAAAGATGAAAAAGCCTTAAACAATGCCTTGGAACGCTTGGATGGTGAGATTGCCAATGATAGGGAGCTTGAGGAGTGGCTTCCATCCAATATTGATTTATTAGGACAAGTGCAAAAATTTAGAGAGATACAAACTTCGCATAAACAAAACAAAAAATAGTCTCATTTGATACGTTTGATAGTGGCACGTCAGGAGGTTTTGGAAATGTCACCTAAGAACAACAAGAGCAAGAACTTCGTTGGACGCGAATCTGAACTGAAGGAGCTTCAAAAGTTATTGAAGAAGCCCTACGGTAAGGTTCGCATTTTGTTTTTATTGGGAGATGGTGGGATTGGGAAGACTAAACTATTGGAAGAAATGTTAAAACAGATTCCATCAAGTGTTCTTTCCATCGAGAAACCATTGGATTTATCTGCAACAGAGCATCGTTCAATTGATGGTATCCAAATGAAGATTGTTGAGATTATTGAGAACCTCACTAGGAAAACAGGTGGAAATAGCCCTTTTAAAGAGTTTCGTAAAGAAAACCAAGATACTAGTGAACAATTTAATAGGTGTCTACGTGAGTTTTGCAGAAAAAAGCCACTGGTACTTGCTTTTGATACTTTTGAAGTATTAGATACAGTGGCAAGTAACTGGCTTTTTGCAGATGGTGGTGAAGGTTTGCAGGTACCCGGATTAATGTGTATTATCGCAGGACGTCCAAATAAGGAGGGACTCGAAAAATATCTT
>CALESU010000009.1 GCA_937914905.1 uncultured bacterium | reverse complement strand
GTACTTGTTTTGTCTACCCTTGGACTCAGTATTGAAACAATCAACACAGCTATAGAACAACTCGGCGACGCAGTAACTCAAGAGTATAATGAGCACATCAAAGCAGCAAAAGATGTTTCAGCGGGGGCGATGCTTATTTATTCGGTAGGGGCGGGCATTGGTGGGCTTATCATCTTTATCCCTAAAATCATCATCGTTATATCTGATCTTATCTAAGGCGTATGTCACTGTACATTTACATCACTATCATTTCTTTTATCATTCATTTTATTCTGATCGTTCCCTTCATCAACTTTTTGTATGCCAAAAAAATGCAACGCCAAAAACAATTTACGCGCGATGCATTTAATAAACCAACCCCCATATTTGATAGGCTTCATCAGCACAAAATGGGAACTCCCGTGGGTGGGGGAATATTGGTAATTGCGCTCACCGCTCTGCTTTCGCTCTTTTTTCTCGGTGTATTTTTAATGATGGGAATTTACACCCACTCCAATTATGCCTCGATCGTGTGGGAGGTAGTTGTTATCATATTTACCTTTTTAAGCTTCGCGCTTTTGGGAGTATATGACGATCTAAATAAAATGTTCAATTGGGAGAAGAAGCAATTCTTTGGCATGCGATTACGAATGAAGTTGGTAATTGAGATCGTGTTAGCGCTCATTATCGCAAGTATTTTGTTTTTTAAACTTGGGATAGGAATGGTGTACATCCCCTTTCTCGGAGTGTTTCAATTATCCTACTTTTATATTCTCTTTGCTGCTTTCGTTATCGTGTCATTTGCGAATGCCGTAAATATTACTGATGGCTTAGATGGTTTGGCAAGTGGAGTGCTCATGATTACTCTGTTTGGATTTTGGGCTATTGCACGTACCATCATAGATGTTCCTATATCCATTTTCATCGCCGTGTGGATTGGTGGACTTCTCGCATTTTTATACTTCAATATTTATCCCGCACGCATTTTCCTAGGCGACACAGGCGCACTTTCATTTGGCGCAACATTTGCAGTGATCGGATTATTGCTCGGTAAAACGTTTGCATTACCGGTAATGGGTGGCGTATTTGTGATTGAAATTGCATCTTCTTTCTTGCAACTCATGAGCAAAAAATATCGTGGAAAAAAGTTATTCCCCGCAGCACCGATCCACCTCACGTTTCAAAACAATGGGTGGGAAGAGCCAAAAATAGTTATGCGATTGTGGATAATGACCGTCGTGTTCGTGCTCTTTGGGCTCATGATTGCGTTTTTGAAGTAACATTTGCACGAAGACCCTTCCTATACTAGAATGAACGTATGGGGAAACAGATAGACACGAAATCCGCAATACTGATCGTTTTTGTAATTCTTCTTTTGGCAGGTGCAGGATACTTAACTATCTTAATTCAAGATGGTTCAAACCCACTCGGCATTTTCTTGAGTCAAGCCTCAGAGGAAGATGAATTTATTGAAGATCCTGATTTTCTCGCACAAGCAGGGCCTACTCCCACCATCGCATATAATAGTACGAGTCCCACCGTTACGCCCAATATGTCTATTACCCCTCTCATTTCGACGAGCCCCACTAGTTCATTACCACAAAGCCCAACACCCACTCTTATCTTGCCCACAATCACCGCGGGATTTGCCACCACTATTCCAACACAAATACCCACCATGGCTCCCACAGTGCCCACAGAACTTCCTGTTGCGGGGTTTGGGGACTTTCTTCAGCCAGTTGCACTCGGTGGGGCACTTCTCGTAATAATCTCTCTTATATTGTAGGTCCGATCATTTCTTTACACAGGAGATACCATGTATGTGGATTGAGAGAAGAAGTACCTACCAAAAATCCATGTACTTCATTATCACGCAGGTATGTTTGCATATTAGACTCATCTACACTTCCTCCGTAAATAAATGCGGTTGATTCGCCGAGATTCATAAGTCTTTTTGTGCTTAATACTGTTGATGGGTCTGCATTGTGACCTGTTCCTATAGCTTCCACAGGCTCGTAGGCGATAAGAGAAGCTGATGGGTACACCTTGTCGCTAGGTCCTCTTACACACAAGATCGGCGTGATTCCGTATTGTTCGCACAATGAAATCTTATGTTCGATATCTTCTTCACTTTCATGAAAATACATTCTTCTTTCGCTGTGGCCAATGATTGCATAGGGAACTAGATCTTTTAATGCTTTTGCCGTGATTTCTCCGGTGTATTTACCTTCCTTGTATGAAGATACATCTTGCGCAGCGAGTTTAATGAAAGGATAGGGAGAAAGTCTTTCTTTCAAAAGGGTTAGAAAAGGAGCGGGGGGAGCAATAATCATCACGAATTGTTCTTTTGAAAGGGCGGAAACAAGTATGTCATCTTCTTGGAGTAGTCGTAGAAATACATCAACCCATTCACCCATTTCGGTCAGTGTCATCTGAGCTTTCCAGTTTGCAATAAGGTACTTCATAGACGTTTATGTCAACGACATTTGATATCATTATACTCTATGCATACGTATTTGGATGGATTAAATGTGTCTCAAAAACAAGCAGTAGAGCACACTGACGGGCCATCCATTATTCTAGCAGGAGCAGGCTCGGGGAAAACACGTGTTATCGTACACAAAGTTTTACATCTCATTTCCGCGCATGAAATCGACCCCAAACATATTCTCATGATAACCTTCACGAACAAAGCTTCTCGTGAAATGAAAGATAGAATTAGTCATCAATCGAACGGATCTGTTGTTTTGGGGTATGCAGGGACATTCCATTCCCTATCAGCAATGATCTTAAGGCGCGATGGTGAGCATATAGGAATACCTCATTCTTACGTGATCTATGATGATTCCGATCAAGAACATTTGCTCAAAGATATTGTCAAAAAACTGGGCACTAAATATTCTTATCGCTATTTTGCCTCCAAAATTTCAGATGCCAAGAATCAACTGATAACGCCCGATCGATTCCTTGAAAAATTCTCGTATTACAAAGCTGCTGAAGTTGCGGAAGTATATTATCTTTACCAAAAAGCACTGAAAGAAAGTTCTGCGGTAGATTTTGACGATCTTATCATGAAGGTCGTGATGCTATTTCGAGAACACCCTCAAGTGCTTTCCAAGTATCAAGACAGATTCAAATACATTCTCGTGGATGAGTTTCAAGACACGAATGTCGCGCAGTATGCTCTCACTAAAATGCTTGCGAACAAATATCGAAACATCACGGTGGTGGGGGATTTTTCACAAAGCATTTACTCCTGGAGAGGGGCAGATATTCGCAATCTCAATACCTTTACCCTTGATTTTCCTGAAGCAGTCACTATTCATCTTGAAGAAAACTACCGCTCCACTCAAGAAATTTTGACCTTTGCATACGAAGTGATTTCAATCAATGAATCGCATCCAGTTCTTCGCTTGTTTACTCAAAACCCAGAAGGAGAAAAGATTAGATATTATCAAGCAGAAAATGAAGAGGAAGAGGCAACGTATGTCGCCAACAAAATTACTGAAGTGACCTATGACATGCCTCATGCAGAAATTGCTGTTTTGTATCGGACCAATGCTCAATCTCGAATATTAGAAGAGGCATTTCTTCACTACAGTATTCCGTATACGCTTATCGGAGGAACTCGATTTTATGAACGAAAAGAAATCAAAGATGTATTGTCATATCTCCGATTACTCCTTCATCCTGAAGATAAGAGTGCTCTTGACCGCATATTGAAGTTAGGAAAAAGACGCTTTGTACCTTTCAAATCATTCTATCAACGGATTAAAGATTCGGTGAATGAAATTCCCACCGTGGAGCTCATGGAGCAGATTTTTAAAGAAACAGAGTATCTCGGATTTTATGATCCTGACATCGAGGAAGATTATGCACGATTAGAAAACATTAAAGAGCTTAAGTCTGTGGGAATGCGCTTCCCTCAGCTAGTTGATTTTTTGGAGCAGGTTGCGCTTGTTGAATCAGAGTATTTTTCGGGTGAAAAAGGAAAAAAACAAGAAGATGGAGTTCGTTTAATGACGCTTCATCAGGCAAAAGGATTGGAATTTGAGGCAGTGTTTATCACCGGTCTTGAAGAAGGAATTCTGCCTCATTCGCGGTCAATTGATGACAATCAACAACTAGAAGAAGAGCGACGATTATTTTATGTCGGTATAACTCGTGCAAAAAAACTCCTGCATATTACCTATGCAAAACGGAGACTCATTTTTGGAAGAAGAAATGAAGCTATGAAATCAAGGTTTATTCGGACCGACGCAGATCTTGAATCCCAAGAAGAAGATATTTGGTGGTAATGTTCATTCTTGTCTCCATGCAGGGTCGTGATATGTTACGGTTTTACCTCGAAAATTATCAGCTTCATATACTCCGTTTCCTTTATTAGTAAACCATGTTGCGGGGATTTTTCCATCGCCACCGGGAAGATCGATCACGTATTCCGGGATACATACTCCCGATATTATTCCACGAAGAGATTTATACAACCTCAATCCCTCGTCGAGCGAGATGCGAAAGTGATTCGTCCCCATAGCTTTATCCAGATGATGAAGATAATAGGGTTTAATGCCTAGTTCGATGAGGTGGGTAAAAAGTTCGGCAAGAATGGCACTTTCGGCATTCACTCCTTTCAATAATACGGTTTGGGAAAGTAGTAAGATTCCTTGTTCCTGAAGTAGGGAAATATGTGACTTAAATGTATCGGTTATTTCTCGAGGATGATTGATGTGAATAATGACAATAACAGATTTTTCACTACGTAGGAGTTTTGCAAGAGCTGGTGTGATTCTTTTTGGATATACGGCAGGAGTTCTGGTATGAAAGCGAATTTGTTTCACATGAGGAAACTGTTCAAGCTTCTGCATAATGACTTTAATGGTATGGTCTGTGAGCATGAGCGGGTCGCCTCCCGATAAAATCACTTCTCGAATCTCAGGGTGCGAGGCAATGTAGGATAGCGACGGAATAAGAACCCCTGCCGTCTCTTTCATAATCTCTTTTCGAAAACAGAATCGACAGTGCACAGGACATATTTGCGTCAACAAGAGGAGGCACCTGTCTGAGTATCGGTGCACGATCCCAGGGACGGGTTGGAACCGCTTATCACCTATCGGGTCATAGATTTCATCAGGAAAAATAACATGCTCATTTTCATGAGGAATCACCATCAGGGCAAGTGGGTCTTTTGGATCATTCCAATCAATAAGGTCAAGATAGTACTTGGGTATTAAGAGAGAAAAATGATGATCTATCGGAAGTCCATGATGATCGATTTGATCCGGAAGGAAACCCATTTCTCGAACATATTCATGCAACTCTGCAGTTGAGAATACAAAATCATTCTTATCTAGCATGGTGTGAAGCTAAAATCACTTACACGTTCCCACAGGCACAACAACTTCAACCGAAGTAAAGCCGGCGAGTTGGTAGAGTTGAGTAATCCGATCTTTTGCTGAAGTGCGTGCTTTTTCCAAAATAGCACCATCACATGCAGATTTTCGGATTGATTCAAGAGCTTGATCTCGTGCGTCAGATTCTAAATTCGTTTCACCGGGTGTAAGATAACCTGTCTTTCTATCATATACATGAGTTTTTCCCTCATCAAGAGTAGTGGAGAATAAGATGGGAGCGGGGAGTGTAATCTTGAGAGAGGTTCCTGAAATCTTGACGTCTTTTTCTGCAATATTCGACAGGTCTATACCTGCTACCACTACACCATGCGCAACGAGAAGAATTTTATCTCCAAACAATGCGTCTTGGAGAATGTTTCCCTGATATGTGTCGGAGTTCACAATACTTTGCATGGTAAACTCTGCCGTTTCCAAACGACCCAACTCTCTCATTTCGGTAATTACCTTCGATATACGAGGTACGGGAGGGGCAAAATAATTCACAACGTAAAGCAAGCCTACGAACACAACACCAATGCCAAGCAGTGTAAGAAGTATTTTCATCCCTTCATTATAACAAAAATGCCGATGTGCCCTGTATAATCATTCTTATGCACATGAAAGTAAAAGCTGCCATTCCTCACCTTGTGAAATGGATTGAGGTTATGCTAGCGATGATTGTGACAGGAGCAGTGATTTTGTATGTGGCGAGCAACATCCCTTACTTTTTAGAGGCAGATTGGCAATCAAAAGAAACCTTTTACGAGCTTATCTATCGGATACTTCTTACCACCATAGGACTTGAACTTGCTCGAATGCTTGTTACCCATCACTTTACCTCCATAATTGAACTCCTTGCGTTCGTTGTAGCTCGAAAAATGCTCGTACCAAACCTCACTTCTTTTGATGTGTTTTTGGGAGTGGTTTCATTTGTGATTATCGTCATAACGTATCGATACTTTGTTCATCCTTTCGAAAAAGATATTGACGATGATTGTCTTGGTAATCCATGAGAACTTCGTATCACCATATTTATCGAAGACCGTACCGCGGAGGCATAACCTCACCACTCCTTCTTCTGGGGGGCTCGATGATATTTCTTAAGCTCTTCGATGGTCTATTGGGATTTTATGTTCCGATACTTATCACAAGCGCAGGTATCTCTAAAACAACGATGGGGGGAATAATCGGATTTTCGTCAATTACTGGTGCTTTGTTTGATTTTTATCTTTCCGTAGTAATTAAATCAACCCATTACCGTCGATTCTTTCTGGCAATGTATGTCGTTGCTAGTTTGTATGCAGTTATTCTTATGATTGGCGGGATAGTGCCATTTTTCCTTCTTGCGATGGGGTTGTGGGGTATCTATTTTGATCTCATGACGTTTGCGAATCATGATTATATTGCGCGCACTATTCCTAAAGAGAGAAATACCATTGCTTACTCGGTCTTGGATGCCACAAAGTCACTGGGTTATGCCATTGCTCCACCGCTGAGCGCCTTCTTGATTTTCACGTATGGTGGTGTCTCTATTTTTTATGCAGCAGGAATGGCGATAGCCTTTTCTGCCTGTTTTTATATTGCAATGCGCGTTCGAAATAGGTCCATTCCTTCTCAGTTCACTGAGCCAAAATTGGTGCATAAATCTCCCCTTCACGAAATAGTGCTTTGGAAACTTACTGCAAAACGAATGAGCCTCCCTCTCATATACATTTTCCTTCTCTACATGACGGAGTCTTTTTTTTGGGTGATCGGCCCACTTCTTTCAGAAGACTTGATTAAACAAAATTCTTTGGGAGCCTTTGTATTGACTGCATTTTTTATTCCACCGATCATCATGGACTGGATTGCACCATTCCTTACCGTTCGATTTGGAAAAAAGCGGACTGCATTTTTATCTTTATTCATCGCTTCGATCGGATTGCTCTCTTTCTTTTTCATTCATTCTGCATATGTTATTCTTCTC
>CALESU010000008.1 GCA_937914905.1 uncultured bacterium | reverse complement strand
CATAAAGGGCAAAATGGGAGAGTACTCGTTATTGGAGGATCAAAGCTCTTCCATGCAGCGTCTTTGTGGGCTGCAGAAATCGCCACGTATATGGTCGACATGGTGCATTACGCTTCAACTCTTGAAAATAAACAGGTTTTTCTTGCTCTGAAAACGAAGTTCCATGATGGAATAGTCGTATCGCAGAAAGATATTCCTTCGTATGTCTCTGAGGATGATGCAATCCTTATCGGCCCCGGTATGGTGCGTGGAAGCATCGAATCTCAATCATCAGAAACGATAATCTCTGAAATAATCGATTACAAACAACTACTTACTATTACAAATGAAGCAGAGTATTCGGCCCGCATGACCGAATGGTTACTCCGAACTTTTCCTCAAAAAAAGATTGTGGTAGATGCGGGTGCGCTCCAAATGATGGATCTGGCGTGGATGGAACATCGGGAAGTTCCTGCCATTCTCACTCCCCATCGCATAGAGTTTGAACGATTATTACACATTTCTCTAGACGGGAAAAATCATGATGAGATCGCTGAACATGTCCAAGAACAGGCACGAATTCATCGATGTGTCATTTTGTTAAAAACAGGTGTTGATATCGTTTCAAACGGAGAGCAAACCGTAATTATTTCCGGAGGAAATAGCGGTTTGACCAAAGGAGGTACGGGAGATGTTCTTGCTGGGCTTACTCTTGGGCTAGTGGCACAAAATGATCCATTCGTGTCCGCAGTCATTGCTTCTTTCGTGGAAAAAAAGACTGCCGACGCCCTATTTCTCACGAAAGGATTGTGGTTTCGGACCTCGGACCTTATACTTCGTATCCCAGACATATTACGAGGCCTGGTATATAATGGGTAATACACATGAAACGTGAAACACTTATTGCAATTGGCGTGGGAATCTTGTTTGGATGCGGTGTAGCCGTAGTTGTCCTTTTTCAAACAGATAAAAATGAAGAAGCAAAAGTAATCCCCGTTGAACGTGACGACGCTACGAAAACACAACCCAAACAAGTGGTAACCACACAAAAACAGTTAACTGTCGAGACTCCTTTAGATCGGGCACTTATACAAAAAAAGACGGTAATTATTAAAGGAACAGCAGAAAAAAATAGTCTCCTCATGATCCAATCTCCCACTGCTGAGCAAGTAGTCTCAAGCGCGGACGGTTCATTTTCTGCAGAGTTCCCCCTGAGTCTTGGTGAGAATATTATTAACATCAGTGTTTATGCCGGAAGTAGTGCTCCGCAAGAACAAACATTACGAGTTTACTATCTTTCTGAAGAATGAAAATCGTAATATACATCGCTTTGATCGTAATTGGAATAAGTAGTGCGTTTCCTGTATTTGCGCAATCTCCCTCAGCTACGCCATCTGGTTCTCTTAATAAGGAGCTCGACAAGATCAAAGAAAAAGTGGCAGAGCGCGTGGAGGCCCTGAGTAAAAACGAAAAAGCAGTTGCGGGCAAGATAAAAGCCATGGGGCCTCAAGAATGGGATCTCGAATTACCCGAAGGTACGCAAGCTCGTGTTTCTGTGGATGACACCCTCACTCGTTTTTATGATATTGTAGGGACTCTTACAAAAGAGCTCAAAAAAGACCAGTATAAAGTAGGAGATTATGTTTTTGTCACGGGACCAGAGATTGACGAAGTAGTGACGGCAAACGCCATTTATCGAGATCAAGTGTACTTGGTTTTTTCAGGAAAAATCACCGAAGTAAATGCAACTGATTTTTCTATAAATGTGTTATCAGTCGATAAATCAACCTATACTCTTGATGTAGAAACAAAAACTGCAACGCGTATGTTTAATATTAAGACAAAAGCATTAGACAAAATTGGCTTCTCAAAACTGAAAGAAGGAGACTCGGTACATGTGGTGGTAAAAAGCAATCCCCAAAAGCCTACACAAGACAGATTCAGTGCAGACCGCATTGCTGTCATCCCCAACGAATATTTCATGCAGTAGTATATGTTTGGACTCTTTAAATCATTTTTTGATTTCAATCAAAAAGAAATAAACCGACTTAGTATTGTCCTTGCCGAGATCAATGCGCTTGAAGATGAAGCGCGAGAATTGAAAGATTCTGACTTCCCCATTCAAACGGAAGATCTTAAAAAAGAAATTCAATCAGGAAAACGCACCATACAAGAAGTGTTGCCTTGGGCATATGCGCTTACTCGTGAAGCGGCACGAAGGAAGCTTGGCATAAGGCATTACGATGTTCAGCTCATTGCTGGAATGGCTCTTTTTGAAGGAAAAGTTGTCGAACAAAAAACGGGAGAAGGAAAGACACTTACCGCAACAACTGCACTGTATTTGGCCGCCCTACAAGGCAAAGGAGCTCATCTTGTCACCGTAAACGACTATCTTGCAAGACGAGATGCGGGTTGGATGGGTGCAGTGTTCCACTTTCTTGGCTTAACCACATCGGCAATCATTTCGGACAGATCACTTCTATTTGACCCCGCGTACAAAGATCCCGACTCAACAGATCCTCGTATCGCTTCGCTTCGTCCTATTTCTCGAAAAGAAGCATATGATGCGGATGTCACTTACGGAATAAACTCAGAGTTTGGTTTTGATTACTTGAGAGATAACATGGCTCAAGCTCCGGCTCAACTCGTGCAAAGAGGATTTCACTTTGCGATCGTAGATGAGGCAGATTCGGTCCTTATTGACGAAGCTCGTACTCCGCACATCATTTCTGCACCGTATGAGCAAGATACGTCTAAGTATTTTGATTATGCACGTATCGTGACTCAGCTTTCTGCAGAAGCAGATTATCTTATTGATGAAAAACTACGCACCGCTCATTTGACTGAAAAAGGAATCGAAAAGATCGAATCCATTTTAGGCGTTGATAATATTTACGAAAAAGATTTCGATACATTGTTTTATGTGGAAGCAGCTTTGAAGGCAAATACATTGTTTCAAAATAATAAAGAATATATTGTCAGGAATGGTGAAGTTGTGATCGTGGACGAATTTACCGGAAGACTTCTTGAGGGAAGACGATTTTCCGAAGGCTTACATCAGGCTATCGAAGCTAAAGAAGGGGTCCCGGTCAAACAAGAATCTCGAACTCTTGCCACCGTATCTCTCCAAAACTACTTCCGCATGTATGAAAAACTTGCAGGAATGACGGGTACTGCCGCAACTGAAGCCGAAGAGTTTAGCAAAATATATAAAACAGACGTACTGGTCATCCCCACCAATCAAGTTGCTGCTCGAGCAGATCATCCGGACATGATTTTCAAAACAAATCGAGGGAAGTTTAATGCAGTCGTCGAAGATATCGCAGAACAATACAAAGCAGGAAGGCCCGTTTTGGTGGGAACTACATCTATTGATAAAAATGAAACCCTTTCTCACCTGTTGCATCAGAAAGGAATTCCTCACGAACTTCTCAACGCAAAAAATCATGAGCGTGAGGCCCACATCATCACTCAGGCAGGAAAAAAACATGCAGTCACCGTAGCTACCAACATGGCAGGAAGAGGTGTAGATATCGTCTTAGGAGGAGAGGTTGACCGTTCAAAACACAAAACAGAAGCAGCTTACAAAAAGGCAGTTGCCAAATGGCAAACAGATCATGACGAAGTTGTATCTTTGGGAGGCCTGTATGTAATTGGAACTGAACGGCACGAATCGCGTCGCATTGACAATCAACTTCGAGGACGTGCGGGAAGACAGGGCGATCCGGGAGAGACCCGATTCTACGTATCCCTTGAAGACGATGTGATGCGAATTTTTGGAGGAGAACAAATCTCAAACATGATGACGATGCTCAACTTCCCTGAAGATCAGCCACTATCTCATGGTATGGTGTCACGAGCCATTGAACAA
>CALESU010000007.1 GCA_937914905.1 uncultured bacterium | reverse complement strand
CCCAAAGATTCTCGCGGAGGGATTCTTAACACATTAGGAGAAATGATTGAGATTATGGCTCGAGGAGGCGGAGTAGGAATAAATCTCTCGACTCTTCGCCCTCGAGGAGCACGCGTAGAAAAAGTAAATGGATTTTCTTCAGGTCCTTGTAATTGGGCAGAAATATTTTCACTTGCAACTAAAGATATTATTCAGCAAGGAGGAACCCGTCGGGGAGCCCTCATGCTTATGTTGTGGGATTGGCATCCAGACATCGAAGAATTCATCACAGTAAAACAAGACCTGAGTCGTATTAATGGCGCAAATCTTTCTGTCTGCGTTTCAGATTCATTCATGGATGCGGTCAAAAAAGATGAGGATTGGCCACTTATCTTTCCTGACAAAAATGATCCTGAATATGACGAAGTATGGGATGGAGATATGGAAGGTTGGAAAGCCAAGGGTAAAAAAATTGTAGTGTACAAAGTGGTGAAGGCACGAAAGATCTGGGACTTGATTGCAGAAGCTGCATGGAAGTCTGCCGAGCCAGGATTGGTCTTCATGGAGCGCTACAATAAAATGCACAACAATTATTACTGGAATAAAATTATCTGCGTAAATCCCTGTGGCGAAGAAGGGTTGCCAGGATGGGGAGTATGTAATTTAGGATCAATCAATCTCACTGCATTTGTTGACGGGTATGAAGTGGACAAAGCAGGATCTTTTGATTTTGAAGAGCTTCGAGAAACAGTCCGTACCGCAGTGCGTTTCCAAGATAATGTAGTAGATATGGATCCTTATGTGTTTCCAGGGATTCGTAAAACTCAGCTTGAAGGAGAGAGAAGAATTGGTTTAGGAACAATGGGCTTAGGAGACACGCTCATTAAACTGCATATTCGATATGGGTCTCCCGAATCACTTGAATTCATTGAAAAAGTCTACAAACTCATTGCCCATGAAGCATATTTGACTTCATCTGATCTTGCCAAAGAAAAAGGCTCATTTAAGAAATTTATTGGAGACAAGTTTGTAAAAAGCGGCTTCATGAAGACCATGCCTGTGGAGATTCGCAAAAAAATCAAACAAGATGGTATTCGAAACTCGGTACTTCTCATGCAGGCTCCCACCGGATCTACCTCGCTTATGTCTGGGACAACTTCAGGCATAGAGCCAGTATACGAGTTTGAGTTCATACGGCGGGATCGATTGGGCGAACACGCAATCCGACACTACTTATATGATGAATGGTTTGCAGTCCATGGAGAAGAGCTTAAAAAAGGCATCATTAAGAGACCTCACTACTTTGTTTCCGCAAATGACCTCTCTCCAGAGGATCATGTGATGGTTCAGGCGGTAATTCAAAGATATGTAGATGCGTCCATTTCAAAAACAGTGAATGCGCCAGCCACACACACAGTAGAGGATGTAAAACGGCTCTACACGATGGCGTATGATCAGGGATTGAAAGGTATAGCGTATATGCGCGAAGGCTCTCGTCAGGGAGTTTTAGAGCGCAAACAGGAGACTCCTGTTGAGGTAGTGGTCCCCGAAAAGAAGATGCCTGCGATCAAGCCTCGCCCTATGGTGGTACATGGTAGTACGTATAAGATAGATACTCCCGTAGGAAGAGCGTATATCACCATCAACACCAATGGAAACAATGAACCACATGAGATATTTATGACGATTGGAAAGGCGGGAACAGATGTGTTTGCCATGGCAGAAGGCTTGGGAAGAATGGTTTCCATGTATTTCCGCACCACCGGACATTTGTCTCCTGAAGAACGCGTACACAATGTCATCAAAGAGCTCCAAGGGATTGGCGGAGGCCGAACAATGGGCTTTGGAAAAGAGCGAGTTCGTAGTATGCCAGACGCAGTTGCTAAAGTACTCAAGATGCATTTTGACCATCTGAATAAGACGGGAGAAGTTTCCACATCAAACGATCATGAGGAAGAAATCAATATGATTGGGGAAATGGAGCAACCCGCCCTTCTTGCTGAAGGGGGAGAATTCATCGACGTAAGTAAACCAAAAGAAAAACATTTCGATATCTGTAAAGAGTGCGGACAAGCTCTTCTGGCGCGTGAGGAAGGGTGCGCCAAATGTTACGGATGTGGATATGCAGAATGCTAAAAAATGCTTTAATACGTGTTAGGGCGTATTAAGGAAGGTTGAATCTATCATGTCCCGATCTTTAAAAAAAGGTCGGGACATTTTTTATGAACGCCCCATTATTTTTTTAATGAGGCCCCACAACTGTCCCCACCAATGTGAAGCCGTATCTTCAATGGTGCGATCAATCGATACAACATATTCAAATCCTTGTTTTGGAAGGGAAAGGGGCTTTGTGGTAGCTTGGTCAACTCGTGAAATTGTTTCTGGATTTATGATATTTCGTGCCAATTCTTGAGGAGTTTGAAATGAAGGGGCAGGAATCGAAAATGATGGAAGATTTGAGGTATTGAGTTTGCTGGTTGGGATGGGTTGGGGCATAGTGGTCGGAAAAAAATCGGGAGGCTGAGAGTCAATTGGCAGAGTTGGAACAGAAGTGTTTGTAGGTGTCGTGTCGGGCTGGGTTGGTTGTGGAGCCACTGAAGGGGTGGAGTTTATTGGGGTGTTTTCTGGTTTTTGAGTCGGGATATTGATGGGTTGGGAAGGGCGAGGTGTCATGGTGGGCGGGGGAGCTTGTGTTGGTGTAGGCTGTGGTTGACTATTTCCTCCCAAACGACTTTCAAGAGGAATGTAGGGAATATCATTTGCGCCGTCAGTACAACCCTTATTCGAACACCACGTTCCTATGGAAAATCCGCACCGTTGCCCAACTCCTTGGCACTGGCTGGGCAGACAATAGCCTCGTTCGGGCCAATTGCAATCCTCTGCATTTTTTGTTTCAGCTAATTTATAGCAGCAAAGGGGGATGTTTCCCGCGCAATATGCTTGGCAATAATCTCCATCATAATAGTCTTCAACCCAGCACTCTGCATTTTCTCGCCACGGGA
Organism: uncultured bacterium; assembly: GCA_937914905.1. Lineage (GTDB taxonomy): Bacteria > Patescibacteriota > Microgenomatia > UBA1406 > GWC2-37-13 > UBA1450. The sequence continues at coordinate 577 of CALESU010000007.1, read as the reverse complement.
TAGCCGCGGCTTCATCATAAGACTTCCCATCGCACAAAGGTGCCCTTCCACACGAAATTTGCTTGCCATTTTTCGTAATTTGATAAACCCCATTCTGACAATATTGGTCGAAGCTTGTTTCTGCAGCAAATGTTTGGGTTGTTTGTTTGGTATCTGTTTGGGCAGTGGTAACGGAAGTGTATATCACCAAACAAATCGCTCCAAGGGAAATACTAGCAACTAACAAAATTCCAACAATCTCACGTTTTTTCATCACGATTTATTATAATTCATTTACAGAATCATCTCTTAATAACACTTATTAGTAATTACAATATACCCCATGAGCATTGTCACAAAAACCGGAGACACGGGAGAAACGGGTCTTTTTGGCGGAAAACGAGTAAAAAAATCTGACGCACAAGTTGAGGCATACGGAGCAATAGACGAAGCTACGTGTTTTATCGGAGTGGCATATGAATCTGTCAGTAATCCAGAAATACAAACCCTTCTAACCGATATTCAATTTCACCTCTATCTGATCATGGGATATTTATCAGGAGCTCAACTTGAAGGAAAAAAACTCACAATACATCTC
>CALESU010000006.1 GCA_937914905.1 uncultured bacterium | reverse complement strand
GGAGAATCGTGAAAGCTTTGATCAAATAATTCTGTTCGAATTTCTCGAGAAGAAAGGTTTCTTCTCGTAAACTCAGCGGACCAATGATCGAAAAATCGAGGGCCGACGAATGAGTCAAAAATCTTATAAACAAAGCATTGGCTCTCACCTTTTGCTCCTAATTCATTCCACAACATTTGCCGAATTCCGTCTTGGCCTCGATAATATTGGACACTTGTGGGGGATGTTTTTTTCACGAGAGAATGTACACTATCTGAAAAGGTTGAGAAATTGTGCACGAGCGATTCGGTCTGAAGCTTCTTCTGCTCAACCAAGCGATGTATTTCATGTGATTCTGAAGCTTTAAACAACCTTTTTTTATAATCTAACACTTCTCCAATGATTCCCTGTGCAATAAGCTCATCCGCGATTCGATATAGTTTGGTGCGCTCTACTCCAGAGAGCTTTGAAAGAGCAGAGACACTCAATGGACCTCGTTCTATCAAAGTAATATATATTTGAATTCCTTCTTGAGAAACGGAAAGAAGTTCTAGGTATTCGTTGATCATTTGGCGATAGGGAGATTGTGTATTCATATAGTGTGCATTAAATGCACAATAATTATACAACAGGAAGGCTCTCTTGTAAACTAGGCGTCATGAAAGATCACCTTGTTTTAAAAGCTCGCGAAATTCTGAAAAACAATATATATTGTACTTTAGCAACGGTTAATACCGATGGGGGACCATGGGCTTCACCTGTTTATTACTGTATTGATCCTCAACATTCGCTCTATTTCATATCGAAAACATCTAGTATTCATGTGCAAAATATGCGCAATATTAATACGGTGTCTTTTGCCATCTTTGATTCACGCCAAAAAGAAGGGATGGGAAATGGGATCCAGGGAATAGGGATAGCTACAGAGCTCAGAGGTACAGAAATTGTGGAAGGATTGAAATGGTATCGAACATCATTTGCGACACTTTCAAAAGCATTTTTTCGAAAACCGTTTGGATATCGACTTTTTAAACTCACTCCTTCAGAATGGTATATTTTAGACCCAAATGCGGAGGATGATAGGAGAGTGAAGATTGAACTGAAAACTGCAACAACTCAAAAAGGTTGAGTTTTTAGATATTTTCCGGTACACTGCATAAGCATTAATTATTTTCTAACAATTACACCTATTTTTATATGAACAAAACAATCATTATCATTGCAGTTATTGCAGTTTTGGGAATTGGTGGAGTCGTTGGTTATCAAATGATGAATAGCTCGAAGACCAATAGTCAAGCTGAATCAAATATGTCTCCTACGCCAGAAATGACCCCAACGAGCGATGCACAACAAATGCCGACAACAACCGTAGCATCAGGAGAAGCTCAAGCCGCGAAAATGATCACGCTTGATGAAATAAAAAATCACTCAAAAGCTGAAGATTGTTGGCTCGCAATTGAGGGGAAGGTGTACGATGCAACTCCTTACATCCAAAAACAGATCCACCCGGGTGGTGCCGCACTTTTATTTGGATGTGGAAAAGATGCGACTGCAATTTTTAACTTAAGACCCAAAGATAACAAGCCACATTCAGACAAAGCACGCTCATATCTCCCCGAATATTACATCGGTGAACTGGCCAAATAACGAGAGCAATTTCCCTATAGTTATTTCGTATTGAAATTGTATATATCGGAGTAGTACTATAAAACTGTAGTACTAATATTCCCATTCTCATGAGTTCGCTTGATACAATCAAACTTAAGCTCAAACGGTTTTTTGTTTCTTCCGTAGTCTCTCCTGACCATCTTCCTCTTCGGGTTTTTACAGACGAAAACGATATTCTCTATCAGTACAAAGACAAGAATACCGGATCTCTCGTCACCTGTATCAGTCATGACGGATTTTCATTCAACCGAACAGATACTCCTTACAACGTTTTTACTCCGAAAGATGAGTTTCCGAATGCCGTGTACGTCCCTGGTTATGAAAATGGAAAAGCACGCGCTATTTATTATGGAGATCGGTCTATTCGTTTGGCCCAGGCACTTGACGGCGTACATTGGGCTCCTGACGAGAAGCCTGTTATAGCTTCAGCAAAACCACTTTCTTTTTCAAATGTTTTTTCTCTTCATGACGTCAATCTTCTCGTTTACTTTGGTGCTCAAAAAAAGGGAGATCGCACCCACTACGATGCACATATGGCGCTCTGTGAAAAGGCTCACCCCGAACATGTGATTTGGAAACTCGAGGAGCCCATGTGGGAACAAAAGCAAGTCTGGGATGGTAAAGAAGTTATGCCTTTAGGAACGATTCTGTGGAATGACAAAATCATCAGCTATTGGTTTGTAAACCAGGAAATGATATATGGCGTGGTACATTCTGGCTTTCACTTTGATCCAAACGATGTTAAAAAAAACCAACTGGAAAAGCATGTGGCAAACCCCATCATTGCTCCGAATGATGACAATGAATGGGAATCATTTACTACTTTTAATCCTGCAGCAGCATACATAGATGGGAAGGTCCATATTTTATATCGAGCACAAGGGTATGATTACGTCTCGTCTGTGGGATACGCAGTATCTTCAGATGGCGTGACTATCGAAATGAAGTCTCAAAAGCCCGTATTTACTCCTCATGAAGGATTTGAAACGAACAAATCATCTGCCGCAAATTACGACTACATGTCAGGAGGAAGTTATGGAGGCTGTGAAGATCCTCGCATCACTCAAATGGAAGACAAAGTATATATGACATATGTGGCGTTTGACGGATGGTCTCCACCTCGCTTGGCACTTACTTCAATTGGTATTGATGATTTCCTTGCTCAGCGGTGGAACTGGGAAAAGCCAGTGCTCATCTCACCACCTGGTGTGATTGACAAAAGTGGATGCTTGCTTCCTGAAAAAATTAATGGGAAGTACGTATTTTTCCACCGAGTGTTCCCCAATATCCAAATTGATTTTGTAGACAATCTTGATTTTGATGGAAAAACAAGATTCCTGACCGGACAGTATGAGATTAAGGTACGTCCTGATAAATGGGACAGTAGAAAGATCGGGGCAGGAGCTCCTCCCATCAAAACAGAGGATGGATGGCTTCTCATTTACTACGGCGTTGATGATCGCGATGATAGTAAGTATTTAATCGGCGCAATGCTCCTGGATCTTGAAGATCCCACTAAAGTGTTGTATCGCAGTGACTATCCCATTGTTGAACCTATTGAACAGTATGAAAATGTAGGATTTAAGCCTGGCATTGTGTATCCATGTGGCGCAGTTCTTATTGAAGATAAACTCATGGTATATTACGGCGGCGCAGATTCTCACGTGTGTGTGGCAACTGCAGATATCCACACATTTCTATCTGAACTCAAACTCAATCGACCCATCCATCTGCACACATTTGACATTCGTGAGTTGTCCTATCGCTCATGATTTTCACGCGAAATCCTCTTAATCCCATTTTAAAACCCGAACCAGCACACGATTGGGAGTCGTACGCGGCGTTCAACGGATCAATCATCAAAACAGACGAGGGTTACTCCATGTGTTACCGCGCGATGGGAGAGGAGATCATGTATAGTGGAAAAAAATTACGTCTCTCGACGATCGGCATAGCAACGAGTAAAGATGCCGTGACATTTGAAAATAGGAGTTTATTTATCAAGCCCGAGGAACCTTGGGAGCTTTTCGGATGCGAAGATCCGCGAGTAGTTCACATTGATGGGAAGTATCTCATTTTCTATACCGCAATTGGCAACTGGCCTCCAAACGCAAGCGGGATACGGGTTGCAGTGGCAATCTCTGACGACATGAAAACCATCCGCGAGCGCCATCTCGTGACTCCTTTTAACGCGAAAGCAATGGCAATGTTCCCAGAAAAAATTGATGGAAAATACACGGTTATCCTCACCGCAAACACCGACATTCCTCCTTCATACGCTGCAATAGCACAATTTGAAAACTTTGAAACCTTGTGGGATGAAGAATTTTGGGACAAATGGTACCACGATTTAAAAACTCACAGTATTAACTTAAGAAGAATTAATAGTGATCAAGTAGAGATAGGTGCTGCGCCGGTAAAAACACCTCAAGGATGGGTGCTCATCCATTCATACATCAAGCATTACACGAGTGATAATGTGCAGAAAGAATTTCGTATTGAAGGTGCACTTCTGGATTTACAAGATCCAAAACACATAATTGGAAGAATAGAAAAAGTACTCCTATCTCCAGAGGCGCCGTACGAGCTTGAAGGGCAGATTAATCATGTCGTTTTTCCCGAAAGTGCACTCATTGAAAATGGAAAAATACACATCTATTATGGCGCAGCAGATAGTTACTGCGCAGTTGCTTCTGCAGATCTGTCTGAATTCATGTCTCGGTTTGAGATCGGGACGCCGACTACGATAAAGTGTGAAAAATTTTCCTACAATCCTATTCTGAAACCCATTCAAGAACATAAATGGGAAAGTAAGGCGGTTTACAATCCTGCGGCAATCCAACTCGGAGAAACAACGTACATTGTATACCGGACCATGTCCGAAGATAATCAATCGTATCTTGGGCTCGCGATAAGTTCTGATGGGTATCATATTGACGAACGACTTCCCGAAATGATTTATCCGTTGAGATCTGAATATGAATTACCCAAGCGCCCTGGACAGTATGCAGGCGTGGAAGATCCGCGGCTCACACGCATCGACGATACTATTTATATCATGTATACCGCATTTAATGGAGATTTGCCCCGACTTGCAATGTCTTCTATTTCTGTCCAAAACTTTCTGGATCGGAAATGGGATACGTGGACTCACCCGGTGATCATTTCTCCTCCCAATATTGCAGACAAAGACGGTATTTTGTTTCCTGAAAAAATCAATGGTCGCTATGTATTTTTACACCGAATCGAACCAGATATTATCATCGCAGAAACAGACCACTTGGATTTTGAGCATGGTGAATTTTTGGGTTCAATAGGTAAAATTACCCCTCAGAAGGGGACATGGGATGCGGTAAAAATCGGAGTAAATGGGCCTCCCATAAAAACGAATGAAGGATGGATTGTGTTTTATCACGGAATAAGCCAAATTGACAGGCATTACCGTTTAGGAGTTTTTCTCTTGGATTTATATGATGTGACGCACGTGATTGCACGAGCTCCATATCCTGTTCTTGAACCAGAAATGTATTTTGAGCGAGAAGGAATTGTCAATAATGTGGTTTTCCCTTGCGGACAAGTGGTAAAAGGTGACACTATCATTTTGTATTACGGCGGAGCAGACAAAGTGGTATGCGGAGCAACGCTCTCTATCACGAAAATTCTTGATTATCTCAATAGAAGTCTTACTAAGAAATATTTAGTTGCTCCGTAATTTGGGAAAAAAATCTTAAGGGCGCTTAAGGAGATTTGTCCATACTTCATCCATCCTCCATACATGTCTCTTCCACCTGAATACAGCTTTATTCGTAGCGAAGTGCCTCTATGGGCTGCATTTTTGCAGCATGATTTGCAGGATACCATCCAAACAAGATCCCAATTCCTCCCGAGACCCCGATCGCCAAGAACACTGACGAAAACGAAACAGAAAAAGGAATAGACATAACAGTAGAAAGAATATATGAAACAACAATACCTAAAGCCATCCCAATACATCCACCAATTAAGGTAAGAAGTGTGGCTTCAATGAGAAA
>CALESU010000005.1 GCA_937914905.1 uncultured bacterium | reverse complement strand
ATATAGCTAACTTACTAACGATAATTATCAGCTAGAAATCTCCGATCAGAATGGAAACTACTTTTTTGATACAATGAGTATACCTATCGTAGCAAATCAAAAACTACCTATCGTCGTTTATTCGAAAGAGATTTTATGACCAAGACAAAACCCACTTCTCCCAAAAGATCAACCACTCAAGAGTTTATCGAAATTGAAGATATTCAAGACGATATTGTGCTGATGAAGGATTATTCTGCAGTGACCCTTATCGAGCTTGGGGCTGTCAATTTCTGGCTTCTTTCTGCGGAAGACCAAATGTCTATGATTTACACCTATGGAAGTCTACTTAATTCACTTTCATTTCCTGTTCAGATCATCATTATTTCAAAGATGATGAACATCTCTTCATATATCGAGTACCTCGAGTCAAAAATCAAGACACAAAAAAATGAATTAGTCCAATCTAGGCTCCAAAACTATCGTGAATTTATCAAAATGGTAGTCAAAAAAAATACCGTCATGGAGAAGCGGTTTTTTTTCGTGGTTCCTTTTAATCCTCTGGAGATGGGAGTATCTGGTATGAAAGCGCAAAAATTTGGAAGAGAATATATTTTAAACCGGGCAAAAACATCTCTGTATCCAAAACGGGACCATTTGTTACGCCTCTTGGCAAAAGTAGGTCTGAAGCCTACTGTGATGCAAAAACAAGAACTGACTGAGTTGTTTTACAATATGTACAACCCTTCGGCAACCGGTAAGCAACTTGCCCCCGTGGATAGTTATACTGATGTTGTCTTGACCAGTGGCTGACACAACTCAAAAAAAATTGCAGTTCTCAAATCTCTATGTTTGGATCAAAAAAAAATAAAACACCCAAAGAAGAAAGCAAGAAATCCTCCGGCAAAGCCGTGTCCATTCCAGCAGCTCAAAAAGTTGCAGATGTGCTCGCAAAGGGAGACATGAGCGTAAAAGATATTATTGCCCCTTCGTATGTGGAAGTCGATTTCAATCATGTCAAAATAGATTCGCGTTACTACCGCACATTGTTTGTGGTTGGGTATCCTCGGTATGTTTCTGCAAACTGGCTTCATTCGCTCATTACCTATGACCACCCTCTTGATATTTCCATGTTTATTTACCCTTCCGAATCAAAGGAAATTTTGAACGAGCTCAAACGAAAAATTGCAGAAATGCAAGCCACTATCGAAACTGAAATGAAAGCGGGGAAAGTGGTTGATCCCACGGTGCAAGTTGCACTTGACGATGCGTTGTCTCTTCAGGCCGAGCTTGCCAAAGGTGCGGAGCGTTTCTTCCAATTAGGACTGTATGTGACGATTCCTGCAGATTCTCCCGAAGAACTCAATAATGTCACGAAAGAAATTGACTCGACCCTTTCATCGCTTCTTATTATCGCAAAACAAGCTACCCTCGAACAGGAAGAAGGATTTAAATCTACCCTCCCTCTTTTTAAGGATGGATTGAATCAGTGGCGCAATATGGACACAACCTCACTTGCAATGACATTCCCTTTTTCCACTGCATCACTGACCCGGAATGAGGGAATCCTCTACGGATTAAATCAGCATGACGGAAGTCTTATCATTTTTGATCGATTTACCCTTGAAAATGCAAATGCGGTAATTCTGGGAAAATCAGGAGGAGGAAAGAGTTTTATGGTAAAGCTCGAAGCGCTTCGCTTGCTCATGATGGATACCGATGTAATCATTATTGATCCAGAAAACGAATATCGAACCCTC
>CALESU010000004.1 GCA_937914905.1 uncultured bacterium | reverse complement strand
GGGGAGTGAGGAGGGATTGAGAATTGAGAGTAATCAAGTTCCGCGATCCCAACTGAATAGAAGCCGTATTGTCATGGTACAACTTAATGCTCGATTGTTCGGAAAGAATACGAAAGATGTCAAGAAGTGTTGTGTGGATAGAAGGATTTCTTTGCATAGTTCTTGTATTAATAGTTCGGATACATGACTCCTGCATCTACATCATTCAGATAGATATGTGGGTCAAATGAGATTCCGAATATTGATTTGAGAAAATACTGTGCCATTACTGCATTGCCATACATATTGGGGTGACAGTAATCGATCTCACCCGGCTTGATTCCTGCATCCTCATTTCCATTTTCAGAAATGAATGTGAAGAATTTTTCCAATGGTTCCTCGCGCATCAGTTCGTGAAGATCTGTAAAAATATCAACCCGATCTTGAAAAGAGCGAACTATTTTTCGAAGGTCCCGATCTTTTTCATCATACTTCGCATTGAACAATCTCGGGTCTGTGGATAGTGCAATTTTGATCCCTTGCTCTTGACAGGATTCGATGATTGCGTGGAGATTTTCTTTCGTTTCGTCTCGTCCTAACAAGTATTTATCATTTCCTCCGATCATAAGCATCATGAAATCGGGCTTTATGTTAAATACGTATTCGGGAAGCTTTTCGCGGATATCTCTCGTGGTTGCGCCGTCCAAACCTGAATTGAATGTTCTGACCTGCCATGAAGGGATTTTCCAGTCAGAGATCTGCTTCTCAAGTTCTGCTTTGAGTACGTATTCAAAAATCTCACGCCAATTGGGATGAACCCATTCCGTAGAAGTTAGGGAGTCGCCGACAAATACGATGCGATAAATTCCTCCTGTTCCCAGCTTTTTTCGAATCGCATCAATCATACTTCAATTATAATATCTTATATATGCGATTGTATGACACTCTTTCTCGGCAAAAAAAGGAATTACCATCTCCCGAAGCTCATCCCGTGATCACTTTTTATGCCTGCGGACCTACGGTTTACGACGACACACATATTGGCCATATGAGGAGATACGTGATGGATGACGTTCTCATTCGTTCGCTTCGTTACTTCGGCTATGAAGTTTCCCACGTGATGAATATCACCGATGTCGGGCATTTGACGGGGGACGATGATAATGGAGAAGATAAACTGGAAAAAGGTGCCATCAAGCACGGAAAAACCGTGTGGGATGTCGCAAAAGAGTATGAAGAACAATTTTGGAAAACAATGACAGCTCTCAACATCACAAAGGGTGACATTACCGTTTTGCACGCGACAGATAACATTCCCGAGATGATCGAGATGATTCGCACATTAGAGCAGAAAGGATATACCTATCAAACAGCCGAAGCGGTCTATTTTGACGTTACGAAGTTTGAAGGTTATGGCAAACTCTCCGGGCAAAACCTAGACGAAAAAAAGCAAGCCGTTCGAGAAGAAGTACAAATTGACCCAGAGAAAAAACACCCAGCTGATTTTGCATTATGGTTCAAAAGAGTTGGGAGGTTTGCAAACCACACAATGCACTGGGAAAGTCCGTGGGGCGAAGGGTTCCCGGGTTGGCATATCGAATGTTCAGCCATGAGCAAAAAGGGGTTGGGGACCGAATCGATCGATATACACTCTGGTGGAATTGATCATATCCCGGTGCATCATGAGAATGAAATTGCTCAATCTGAAGGCGCTTCAGGAAAGCCTTTTGTGAGCTGGTGGGTGCATCACGCATTTTTGAATGTTGATGGTGAAAAAATGAGCAAATCGAAAGAGAATTTTTATTCGCTTACCGATATTCAAAAACAGGAAATAGATCCTGTTGCATTGCGATTATTGTTCATGAGCACAAGCTACCGAAAACCGATGAATTTTACCTGGGAGTCACTTCGCGCCGCACAAACTGCCCTCCGAGAATTACGTTCGTTATACCTCCATTGGAATCAGGAAATGAGCAATGTGCCTCAGGAAAAAACCACCGATCTCTCAGGAGGTTCCGTTTTTTTCTTGGAACTATTTGAAAAAGCCATTTCTGATGATCTCAATATAACGGGCGCATTGGGGGAGTTGTGGTACATGCTTCGAAGTAGTGATCTTCCTCCAAAGGAAAAATTGGTTCTTTTGAAAAAAGCGGATCAAATCTTAGGTTTAGATCTTGGACGATCAGAACAAGAATCAATCGTCATTCCGGACGAAGTGATCAAGTTAGCTGAAATGCGAGAAATTGCACGACAGGAAAAAGATTTTATTACCTCAGACGCCCTCCGCAAGGATATCGAATCAAAGGGATTCCTCATCAAAGACACGCCTCAAGGATGCGTTATTACGAAAAACTAACGATATGTCACATCATCCTACCGGTTTGAAAAAAATCTTTCACCAGAGCCGTCGATCACTAGCAAAAACATGGCTTTCTGTATTCCATCCCGTGCAACTAGGGATCACCGGCAGTCAGGGAAAGACGAATACCACAGAACTTGTCACCCAAGTACTTGCACAAATAGGAGGCACAGTCAGAACAGACATAAATCTAGACACGACATACAACGTTCCCATAACCGCGCTTTCCGTTCGTCCTTGGACACAATATGTGGTGTGGGAGCTGGGGATTGATCACCCGGGTGAAATGGATCATCATTTGGAAATTGCGCATCCCACGATTGCGTGCGTAACAGGAATTTCTCCCGTTCATACCGATCAAGAGCATATGGGATCACTTGAAACACTGATTCAAGAAAAACGCAGGATTATTGAAGTACTCCCCGAGAGTGGTGTTGCAATACTGAATCATGACAATGAGTTTGTGCGTGAAATGGCCACTCACACAAAAGCACACATCAAATGGTATGGCTCGGATCCCACATGCGACATGTGGGTTGACCCACCATCAATTCAGGTCTCGCTTTCGGGAACTAAAGCTACGTTTCACACTCGATCTCCCAATAACGATGATCGCGCGTTTGAATTATCAACAGGGCTTATCGGAACGCACCATGTGTACACACTCATGAGTGCATTTCTCCTTATTCAGTCTGCAGTTCCAGACCAAGATATCGCCTCCATTTTTACTGAAGTTGTCTCGCACATAAAACCGCTGAAAGGAAGGATGAGTGTTGAGACAGGACCACTGGACACTGTTCTTCTTAATGATTCGCTTCGGGCAAACCCTGAAAGTACCCGGACCGGGCTTGAGACGTTGGAACAAATTTCATACGATAATGGTCGAAAGATTGCGGTGATCGGAGAGATGGGCGAGCTTGAAAATCCCGAAGAAGAACACCGAAAAACGGGCGAACAACTTGCAAAACTACACCTTGATTTGATTATTTGCATTGGACCCCTGCGAAAGTTTACGATTGAAACAGCCGTGCACCATGGATTCCCTGAAGAAAAAATCAAATATGCAGAAGATGTGTTTCAAGCCTCAGAACTTCTGAAAAATACTCTTCGAAAAGGAGATTTATGGTATTTGAAAGGATCGCTTCTTAGAAACTATAGCCGGATTTTGAAACTTCTTCGAGGAGAAAAGGTATGTTGTCATGAAGTCCTCTGTCCGTACGAACACTGCACTCTCTAGCTAAGAGCGACAAATAACGCGGGCGTCTACCGCAATGGGGCCATCTGTTGAAATGATCAGTGGATTAATATCAATCTCGCTCACTTCGGGGAATCGATCCATTATGAGTCCTATCCGCATGGCAATAGCATAGAGTGAATTGAGTTCTAGGGGAGGCATTGAGCGAAATGAGCTCGTCAGAGTATGGAGCTTGGATTGATGCAGTGCATGTTCAAAATACGGAAAAGAAAAGGGGAACACGAATGACTTTGTCTCTTTGAGAAGCTCTGCATAGATTCCTCCCAAACCTACCATCACCACACTCCCAAACGTAAGATCTCTCTTTGCTCCAATAATAAGTTCGTGACCCTTGTATTGTTTTTGCAGAAAACATCCCGACCTTTTATCAGTCAAGGAAGTGAGGGTTTTAAACGCATTGGAAAGCTCTTCCCAAACCGTAATTCCCGTTATTACACCACTTACTTCTGTCTTATGGGTGATTTTATCTGAGGCAAGTTTCGCAACCAGCGGATACCCTTCTTGAGAAATCACTTGCTTCAGATCTCGTTCAGAAACGGCGTGATATACGGGAGCAATGACTATGCCACTCTGTTTAAGTACATGAAGCGAGTCAGGCTGATTCAGAAATACTTGTTTTTGAGAGCCCGTAATCAATGTTTGGCGAATGTGAGTTTGGTTTGTGCTGAGCGAGACCGCCAAGGACGGAGGACATGTGGAAAGGGATGGGGAAGATCTAACCTCTTGAGCATCACACATTTTTGCAAGAACCTTGGGAAGATGAGCAAAATACCGGAAACTGGCCATTCCCGCTTTTTCAAAGTAAGAATGTGCTTCTTTCACTGATTCTTTACCCATAAAAACGGGGTACAACGGTTTGTATGCAGAAGTATTGTAGATTTTTTCAAGAACTTGGGCCGTTTCTAAAATCTCTGTATTTGCCTGGGGAGTCAAAAGTACGATCACGCCCCCAATATTCTGTTCTTGCATGGTGAGATTGATCGCTTTCTCATAATCGTAAGCGCTCGCGTCTCCGAGAAGATCAATGGGATTATGTACGGTTATTTTTTTCGTATCATCGAATGCCGTTGCAAGCTTGGCGGTGGTTTCTTCTGACATTGTGACCAGCTCCAATCCTTGAGCTACTAGCTCATCTGCAAGTAGCACGCCCATTCCTCCTGCGTTTGACAGTACTAAGATACGACGATTTACGGGAACTGCCTGGAGACTATACAACTTGAGGAGCATCTCAAATTCAGCATAGGAATCAGCTCGCACGGCCCCTGTCTCTTTTATCACCGAATCAAACACTCCATCATCTCCAACCATGCTTCCCGTGTGAGACATCGCAGCTTGAGAACCTTCTTTCGTCCGGCCCGATTTGAGCATAATGATGGGCTTTTTTCGAGCCACGTCTTGTAATATGGCACGAAATCTCTTTCCTTCTTTCACGTCCTCCAAATATATACCAATCACTTTTGTTTCCGGATCTTCAGAAAGATGAGTGAGGCAATCAGACTCATTAATCATTGCTTTATTCCCCAGACTCAAGAAAGTAGATATCCCTAGATGGGTTTTTGTGACGACATAATCTAAAAGGGCACTTCCTAAAGCACCTGACTGTGAAATGATCCCGATCCCACCCCGTGGTGCTTTCGCAGCAAAAAAAGTAGCATTTACTCCCCATTTTGTGTTGATAAACCCGATGCAGTTTGGACCCAGAACGGTAATCCCGAGAGCTTGTATTTTTACGTGAAGCTCGTTCTCCAGGATTGCACTTTCAGGAGAATGGGTTTCGCCAAATCCTGCCGCAAAAATCACCACATTCTGACAGCCAATTTCTGCAATCTGGTCAAGATATGAGACGGCGATTTGAGCGGGTATTGCAAGAACTACCACATCCACAGAAGCACCGA
>CALESU010000003.1 GCA_937914905.1 uncultured bacterium | reverse complement strand
CGTTGATCAGGGTTTTTGACAATCATATGGCACTCATTATACATGAATCAGGTATATTTCAGGGAGTTTTCACTTTTTGCGTGATCTTGGGAGTGAGTGATGGATTGGGTTTGGGAGTTGGAGTTGGGGTGATGCCGAGTCGTGTAAACTGGATCGCTTCTCGAATATCTTTCCAAGATCCTGCAGTATTTTTAGGGACTAAAATGTAGCCACCTACAGGAGAGTAACTATCTGCAACATACGTATCTGAGAGCACAAATGATTGAGTAGTGTATGAACCTGCTTCCAAACTTTCTTTGAGCAATTTCTGTATGTCAGAAAGGGGGAGGTCTGTGGCAATATGATCTTCGAGGTCATTGAGAAGGGGGATGATTTTAGGGATAAATCCGATAGAAAGAACCTTATCTTTTGCAGAATCGATCACTTGCTGCTGTCTTTTTGCACGATTAAAATCTCCTCCGTCTCCCAGAGCATGTCGAGATCGGGCAAACTTCAACGCAGTTTCCCCATCCATTTCCACCAAACCCTTCTCAAACCGAAGCTCTTCGTAACGGCAAGGGAATGCTTTCACGGGGTGTTCTTTTATGTCAGTTACAAATTCTTTCAATTCTGGTTTTTCCGCAAATAGCTTTTCTTGATCTTCTTCCGTCATCGTTTTATTTATAATGGGTTCGATTTGTACAAACTCTTCGTCTCTTTCACAGAGATCATTCATTTTTTCTTCAATAGGATATTCGTAATCAACAAAAGATCGTTCCACATTAACCGTTATCCCTCCCAGTGTATTTATTGCTTGGGTAAAGCCCTCAAAATCAATAGACACATATGCGTCAACTGTGAGCCCCGTCACATCTTTGACCACGTATGCGAGGAGCTTTGAAGGGTTTTCCTCATCTTGGTAAGTGGGGTCGATATTGGGATATTGGTTTGGAAATAAACTCATCTGATATACCGCATTTATCTTAGTTGAAAATGATTCTTCGGATTTCATGGGTACTTGGACCCAAAGATCACGAGGAAGGGATATGAGCAAGGCTTTATTTGTCTTGGTATCAAAATTGAGTACCATGATGGAGTCGGTTAGGTAAGTTCCTTCATGACGACCTCCACCATATCCAAGAAGTAAAAAGGTATATTCCGTCTTTTCTACGACAGGAGTGGGAGTAGGTGTGCCTTTGGTCGTGGTTTGAATACGATTAAAAAATGAGCCAATCCGAACTATTCCCAAAATTCCTATTATCACGGCCAATACTCCCAATCCAATAAGAGCAAATCTCAAGGGATGATTCGTCTTTACAATGGGTTTTATGCGCGATTGGTTCATGCGATGTGAGAAGGGGAAATAATATGATCTATGAATGAAAGCCTGTGTTGTGCAGTTGGGCCAGATGTGTGTAGTGCAGAAATATGCTCTTTGGTGCCATAGCCTTTATTTCTATGGAAATGATACAAAGGATATCGGGGTGATAGATTAGTCATGTATGAGTCTCTGGAAACTTTTGCGGTTATTGATGCTGATGCTATGGCAACACTTGCCCGATCTCCTTTGGTAATAAATTGTATAACAGTATTCTTATCATAGCGTAGATCATGGATGGGTAATCCGTCAACAAGAACTGTGATTGAGTCATGGGGAACGCTGATACGAATCTGAGCAATCAGCTGTGAAAAGCAATGTCTCCAAGCATGCATAATCCCTTTTTTGTCTATGTGTGATGGGGGTGCGGAAACGGTAAACCGTGTACATGCTAAATCCTTCATAAGATTATTCAACCGTTCCCTTTTGACGGCAGAAATCAGTTTTGAATCATTTATACCGGATTTGATCAAAGATAAGAATGAACCAGGTGATAAATGGTGTGCAAAAAATACAGCTGAAAGAGTGAGTGGCCCTGCAAGGGCTCCTTTTCCTACTTCGTCAATCCCCACGACATGAGATCCTCGCTTCCAAAACACAATCTCATTTTCAAATGTCGGCATGCGTGATAGTATAATATATAGCCTATGCAAACTCCTATCAGAGACAAAGACGGCAATAGACTTACCTCTCAAGCCGTAGTTAGTAAAATTCTTGCCAGAGTATCGCAAACCATGCTTGAAACCCATACGTATTTTATATCTCTTGTAAGTCTTATTCCTATCTCTATTTTTCGTATGGCGCTATTAAGGATTGCAGGAATTCGCATAGGGAATTCGAGTATCGTAAATGCAGGTGCTCGTTTTTATGATCCTTCAGGGATTGTGATAGGGGAGGATTGTGTAATTGGTGAGCGCATAGTATTGGATGGGAGAGCTCCTCTTACTATTGGTAATCACGTAGATATCGCAAGTGAGGTTATGATATATAACTCAGAGCATGATATTGCAAGCTCCACTTTTGGAGCAACATCTGCCCCCGTAACCATAAAAGACTATGTATTTATCGGTCCACGAGCAATCATTCTACCCGGAGTTACGGTCAATGAAGGTGCGGTAATCGGGGCGGGTGCCGTGGTAACAAAAGATGTGCCCGCAAACGCAGTTGTGGGAGGAGTCCCCGCAAAGGTGATCGGAGAAAGACCACTCAAACAATTAAACTACCGATTGCGAAGAAAAGGGATCTGGGATTTATTGTTCCATTAAAGAACTCTCATTATTGCGCGGTACCTTTCATATATACCGCTTGCCACGGGCGGTACGAAGAATAAAACGTAGTATCTACCAAATTTCCCCCATTGGCTGAAATAACCTTGTAAGTGAATTTCGCTTTCGCTCCCCACGCGGGAAAGTCAACTTGTCTCACTTGTCCGACAGGTAATGTGGGATCATCTTCATAACGTGCGGGAGGGGGAGGGGCAACATCCCAAACTGTTGATGGGGAAATTTCTACTTTTCTTCCATCTTTTTTTCCATAGAATCGAAATGCAAGAGTACGCGCTTCTTTGTCCAGAACCATTTGTACTAAGATGGCTGCAGGGGTATCGTTTGTAAATCGTAAATCAACTGAAGGGGTGTAAATACTCGCATCAAATCCTGCTGAAGAATCATTTTCATAATAGGATACTCGGTAAGCGTGAGGATTGCGCTCAACTATGGACAGTCCGCTTTGGATTGCCGCGCGAAACATAGTTGTTGAAACTTGGCACACTCCTCCTCCATCTCCGAGTACCGTACGCCCATCTTTTATCACATATGCTTGTTGATAGCCAGTTCTTGCGGAAATATCTCCAATAATCTTATTAAAGGAGAACACTTCACCTTTCGGAATTATGACGCCATTGAACTTGGTGGACGCCAATATCAGGTTATGTACCCGAGAAGCAATCGAACCCGTATAGTTTGACTTACCTTCCGCAATTAGTTCTTCGATGCCAAAATCATTGATTTGAGACAGGGTTATTTCTGGTTTTACTGACTCGTCTTCAAGGAGAACTGATATGGATTTTCGATCCGAACGGATGAGTTGAATGGATTTATGCACCGTCTGTAAAAATAACTCAGTTTTGAGCTGAACTCCCGGTTCATGTTCTTTAAACGATGTTACTTTTCCATCTTCAAATGTGAAGAGTGCATTTTTTGCCGGATATGAGTACGAGTCATTTGCTGTTTCCAAAAAATCGTTAATTGGGTTCTGGTCGTATCTGAGCTCGGTAAGAAAAGTAAACGTACTCACACCACTCATTGAGCCTATTCGCTGTGCGATTCGGGAGGGAATATGGGGCGATCTCCCCACAAGCAATGCTTGGTCAATTTTGGTATCAATATCTCGTCTTAGCCCCAAAAGCTCTCCAGAAAAAGTTGCAACGGGTGCATTTTTATACGTCACCGTGAGGATGCTATCGGCATAATACTCGTCTCTCTGTTTCAAAAGATCTTGTGCCTCTGTTTTTGTTTTGTAAGCCATCGAAATCCCATCAATAGTGGTGCCAGGATATATGCCGTTTCCTATCTTTTTTTCCACGTAGATCCACGAGGTAACAAGGCTGATTGTCAACAAAAGGAATAGTGCAGACAAGACAAGAAGAAGTCGTTGTGATATAGACATGCGAATGATCATAGGTATTTCAGGTGAGATTTCTGTATTATATCAGTATGCAAGACAATGGGTCAGATCTCAACACTCAAGCACCCCCGCAGGTGGAAGAAGTGGCTCCAGAAATTGAGCGTCCGGAAGAAATCGCAGGAAGTATTCCGCCTGACTACCCCACAGATATTCCCGTCTATGAAGAAAAGACAAATAAAGTAGGATTTATTATCGGGATTATTGTAGTTTTCTTAATCATATTCGGATTGTTTTTTTGGTTCTTCTTAAAAGATAGATTTTTTCCCACCAACCCCACGGTAAAACCAAAAACAAACGTTTCCCTTTCCTATTGGGGTCTATGGGAGGAAGCAGAAGTGTACCAACCTCTTATTGATGCGTACCAAAAAGAGAACCCTCATGTAACTATCACCTATGAAAAAATGGCTCCTCAAGAGTATCGAGAGCGGTTACTTGCGCGAAGTCTGGCAAACAATGGTCCAGATATATTTCGTTTTCACAATTCCTGGCTTCCCCAACTACAAGAGATTGTAGCTCCTATTCCTCAGGGGATCTACACGAATGCACAATTTGAAAGTACTTTTTACCCCGTTCATGCAAAAGATTTGAAAATTACAGATTCGTTTTACGGTATTCCCCTGATGATTGACGGTTCAGTACTTATTTATAACGACACATTGCTCAAACAAGCAGGAATTCAAAGTCCTCCAGCCGTGTGGGTGGGGGATAGCAACGATGTGTTCTCTGCAGTTAGTAAGCTTACCGTGCGAGATCCGGAAGGAACGGTGATCACCTCTGGTATGGCTATCGGAACCGCTACAAACGTAAGCCATTTTGGAGAATTGTTCTCTATTCTCTTGTTGCTCAATGGGGGAGATCTCAAAGCACTTAATGCACCAGAAGCAGTGGAAGCTCTGCAACTCTATCGTAAATTCGCCGAAGACGGATACTGGAACGAAAGTATGCCAAACTCCATAACTTCATTTATCCAAGGAAAAACAGCGATGATAATCGCCCCTTCATGGACTGTACTTGCAATCAAAGCTCAGAATCCAGAATTATCAGTCGAAGTTGCCCCTGTTCCCAAAGGATTAGACAATGCTTCAGCAGCAATCTCCCATTACTGGGTTGAAGGAGTAAATAGACTAAATCCCAATCAAGATGAGGCGTGGAAGTTTTTGAAGTATCTTTCTGAAAAAGAACAACTTGCCACCATGTATGAACTTCAGTCGCGTATTCGACCATTTGGTACTGCATATCCTCGAAAAGATATGGCTGACCTCGCAAAATCAAATCCATTCCTAGAAGCCGTTATCGTACAAGCGGTCGGAGATGTCTACGTTACGTTACCTGTAGTAGACCGTACCTTTGACGATGGCATGAATGATGAAATATTGCAATATCTCGAAAATGCAATAAGTGCCACTGCCGAGGGGGTAGACTATACGGCAGCACTATCAACTGCACATCAGGGTGTTTCTAAGGTTCTTGAACGCTTTGCCATTGAGTAATACAGCCCTTGTTTGCGCTTCAATCTCGCTTGTGGTAATATGAATTGGTATGGGATTTTCTGTTCCTTTTTTCCATAAGAAAGAAGAATCTTCTGAGTACTTTGCGCTCTATCTAACTGACTCGTCAGCGACTGGGTTTATTTTTTCGCCGGTTGGGGGCGTGGGTACGATCGGGGCAAGTAGTAGTGTGGCGTATACTCAAGGTTTTGATAATGTGTCCACAGATATCGATACTCTTATTTCCACAATTGTTCCCGGGGGAGAATCAACTCTCAGTAAAACTATTTTTTTCCTTCATTCGTGGATGATTGATACCGAATCTGCAGAAATTAAAGATCCCTACAAAGGTATTATAAAAAAAATTGCCAAAGAATTGAAGCTCGACCCCATGGGGTATATCGATGTTCAAGAAGCACTGGTGGAGTATTTACGCAGTAAAACTCTTCAAGATACGATCACAATTGAAGTGAATAAAACAAAGTGGGGTGTGGCAATTTTTCACGAAGGAAAGCAAATCTTTTCACAATATACCGCGCGAACAGACAGTCCTGGTGACGATATTCAAAGCATTTTACAGAGTCTTCCTCGTCACATTCACTTGCCTTCAAGTATTCATGTATTTGGTCACGAGGATATGGATTTGGTACGTACTGAACTAGAAGCATTTGATTGGGAGCCTCATGTATTTTTGCAAAAACCATCCCTTGATGTAATTTCCCAATCAGAATTACATTCGCTTCTTGTCAAAATTGTTTCACAGGAAGTAATATCGCAAGATGAGATTAGTAACGCCCCCGTTGATCCCTTAGTAACAACTGACCAAGTAACCGTGGGCCCAGTAGTCCAGTCAGAGGATGAATTTGTTTTTTCCGTTGGAGGCAATGTTCGAGCTAAGAAACCCA
>CALESU010000002.1 GCA_937914905.1 uncultured bacterium | reverse complement strand
GCATTATGATCTTCGAGAGCATGGGCAATCTGTTCTTTATTCAACTTTGCAAATGCCTCAAACCCATGTTTCTCACGAAGTCCTTGACGCACTGCATGATGAACTTCAAGAGTGTGAGGCTTTCCTTCACTGTCTATTTGTTTATTTACCAGATCTGAAAAATTGACGATAGGCAACCCTTTTTTCGTAAAGTAACGAACAGCTTCTGTTTTTCCAGATCCTGGCATGCCGACCACCGCAATAATAATTTTTTCCCGCTGACTCCATTGTTCTATCCTATCTTTTATTCGTTGCTTCCCAAGCGATTTAAGAATATCTTGATTTACATCTTCAACTGCTTTCGTGCCATCGATAGTAGCAAGTATTCCTTTCGCATCGTAATACTCAAGCACTGGGGTGGTATGCGTTTTAAACAGTTCGATTCTTTTTTTGATCGCCTCGATGGTATCGTCGTCTCGTTGCTCATTCCGATATGCAAGTCTCCACAATGCTTCCTTATCGGGGATTTCGACGTTGACAACCCGATCAAGTGCGCTATGAAATTTTTGAGCTTGTTCTATGGTGCGAGGAAAACCGTCAAGAATGTAACCGCTTGCGTATTCAGGGCGAGATAAATAAGTGTCTACAATTTCTATGGTTAAATCATCTGGAATAAGCAAACCAGAAGACATGAGAATCTTAACTTTTTTACCAAGAGGACTTTTCTCTTTCGCGATTTTGCGAAAAATATGGCCCGTAGATAAATAAGGAATCCCCAATTGTTTGGAGAGCATATTTCCTTGAGTAGATTTTCCCGAACCTTGAATGCCAATAAGTACAATCTTCATACGATTAGTCAAGTTTCTTAGACTCTTTGTGTGCTGTTTTCTTTTTACATTTATTACAATACTTATTGAGAGTCAAAGGCTCTTGAGTATTGATCTTACTTTTTTCTGACACATAATTTTGATTCTTACATTCGGTGCAGATTAAACCGAATAGAACGCGTGCGCTTTTTTTTGCTTTAGGTTTTGAACGTGAATGGTAATAATAATAGGCTTAAGTTACATCGTGAATCTGTCGTAGTTTTTCATCACGAGTTGAGATTCGATTTTTTTAAATGTTTCAAGAACTACAGAAACTACGATGAGAATTCCTGTTCCTCCGATCACAAGCTGTTGCAACCCCGTCATGGATGAAACCAATGCGGGCAAAACAGCGATTGCTCCTAAAAAGAGAGCTCCAAAAGTAGTTATTTTATAAACTACCTGTTGCAAATACTGTTTTGTTGCAGTGCCAGGACGGATTCCGGGGATAAATCCTCCATGTTTTTGGATCTCATCCGCAATTTTTTGAGGATTAAATACAATGATCGTATAGAAGAACGTAAACGCAACTACGAGTACAAAATAGACAAAATTGTATACAAATCCTGCAGGATTAAACAAGTCTGCAATTGCTGTCCCTAAATTGGCGATTGTTTCGTTAGGTGCGTATCGCACGAAATTTCCGATAATCTGAGGAAATAATACGAAGGATACTGCGAAAATAATAGGTATTACTCCCGCCTGATTGAGTTTTAAGGGAAGAAAATTACTTGCCGCCTGATACATTCGGTTTCCTTTTACTCTCCTTGCATAATATACAGGGATGCGACGAACTGCTTCGTTTATAAATACTACCGAAGCAATAACGATCACTCCGATCGCCAAAAAGATAAGAATGTTCAGAGCCATTTCTGCATTAAAGGTGGTAATAATTTGACCAAAGGAAACAGGGATTCTGCCGACTATCCCCGCGAATATGAGAATAGAGATGCCGTTTCCCAATCCAAATTCGGTGAGAAGTTCTCCTAACCAAACAAGAATATATGTACCTGCAAGCAATGTCAGTACGAAAGAGAAAAATTCAATAGGGCTTAAAACGTCCACAATTCCTTGATTCCGTAATAATACATATATACCTACGGCCTGAATGAGAGTTAAAGGAACGGTGAGAAACCGGGTATATTGATTAATTTTAAATCTTCCATACTCCCCTTCTTTTGAAAGTGCTTCAAGCTGAGGAATCACCATCGTAAGAAGTTGAATGATGATAGATGCATTGATGTAGGGGGACAAACCTAACGCCATCACAGAGAAGTTGATAAGCGTTCCACCTGAAAAAATATCAAGCAATGATAAAAATTGACTTTGGGCAAAA
>CALESU010000001.1 GCA_937914905.1 uncultured bacterium | reverse complement strand
ATACTCCTGTTATGGCAATCATATTTTGCAAAGGAATACGGAGTGTGACATTTTTTAAATTATGCTCGGAAACATTATGAAGGAGGATCTTCCCCTTTTTTTCTTGTAATTCACGTTTTGCAGTTCGAATTGTTTTTTTACCTGAAAGATACGGGCCCGTGATGGATGTCCGAGATTTTTTTATCTCATCAATCGTTCCCGTAAACGTTACGACTCCGCCATCTTTTCCCGCTTTTGGACCAAGCTCAACTAAATAGTCCGCAGATTCCATTGTTTCTTGATCATGCTCCACCACAATTAGTGTGTTTCCAAGCTCAGTCAAGTCATGGAGCGTTTTAATAAGTGCCGAGACATCTCGAGGATGCAAACCAATCGAAGGTTCATCAAGCACGTAGAGAACTCCGGTAAGACCTGTCCCGATCTGGGAAGCAAGCCGGATTCGCTGCAATTCTCCTCCTGATAAACTTTGGGCAGAACGTGATATGGTCAAATAGGAAAGGCCCACATTAAAAAGAAATCGAAGCCTCGTCACAATCTCCTGAAGAATGGGTTTGGCAATCTGTGACTCATAATTATCCATGAGCTCTGGAGCTCTTTTTTCAAAAAAAGTGATCATGTTTTGGATCGACCAGTCAGTCGCATCTGAAATACTCTTACCATCAATCGTTATGGCAAGTACTTCCTTCTTTAAACGTGCACCCTTACAAACAGGACACCCTTCAGTTCTCATATATTTTTCAACGTCATGATTGCTACTTTGACTGTCGAAGTATCGTCTTTGTAAATCTGAAACAAGGCCATGCCAGGTCTCTTCGATGGTCGTTTCTCGGCCGAATCGGTTTGTACCTTCGACAAGATACGTCTTGCCTGTTCCATTCAAAAGAGTATCTATGGATTCTTTTGCAAGATCTTTGAGGGGAATATTGACATTAATTCCCTCTTCTTGGGCCATGGTTGCAATCAACCTCATGTACCACGTGGATTGATAATAAAATTTGGGATACGGTTGCATTCCTCCTTCATTCATGCTGAGATTGGGGTTTAGAATAAGGTCAGGATCTACTCGATACACTGTACCAATCCCCTTACACTCAGCACATGCTCCGAGGGGAGAATTGAATGAAAACATCCGTGGTTCTACTTCTGGGAGTGAGAGATTACAGTTGGGACAGGAAAATTTTTCAGAAAAGAGATGAGACTCATCCTCCATTTGGAGAAGTGCCAACCCTTGAGATAAGTTCGTGGAAAGCTCCACTGCAGTGGAAATACGCGACCTGATATTTGAATAAGAAACCTCATCCTTTATATCTGCATGACGAACCGATATGGTATCGACATACACTTCTATAGTGTGTTTATTTGCTTTGAGAAGGTCAATTTCATCCTCGAGAAGAAAATCTACATTATCCACGCGTACTTTTTGAAATCCTTTACTTCGAAGGTTGTCAAACAAATCTCGAAACTCGCCTTTTCGATTGCGGACAACGGGAGACGCAATTACGATCATGTGTGGCTTCATTTTGTCAGTATTCACATGCTTTTTGATGTGCTCCATCATGCGATTTACGATTTCGTCGCCAGAGAGTTTTTTGATCTCAATACCACAATCAGGGCAATGAGGGTGTCCTACTCTCGCAAAAAGCACCCGTAAATAATCATAAATTTCTGTGATAGTACCTACGGTTGAGCGAGGATTATGGGATGCAGTCTTTTGATCGATCGAAATTGCTGGAGACAAACCTTCAATCATGTCCACATCTGGTTTGCTCATGATTCCCAAAAACTGTCTGGCATACGCGGAAAGTGATTCTACATATCTTCTCTGGCCCTCTGCGTATATCGTGTCAAACGCCAATGATGACTTCCCAGAACCTGACACGCCGGTAAAGACGACAAATTTATTTTTGGGAATTTCAACAGATACGTTTTTGAGGTTGTGGACGCGGGCCCCTTTGACGGTAAGTTTATTGATCATAACGTAAGAGATAAGAACCTACAAGTGTACCTTTTTTATGGGGAAAGTTCAAGTCTTCAATTCACGCACCTTGTCTCGGAGGGCAATTGCTGCTTCAAAGTTCATTTCATCCGCGTATGTTTTCATTTCTCGCTCTAATTTCTTGATCGTCTTTTTCTTGTCTAAAGGAGTCATCCCCTCGGGGTCTAATCCTTCCAAGCGAGACAGATCGAATCCCTTTTCCAGCGTGTTGAAGGAAAGGTATTCGTCATCTGGTTTTTCAATAATCTTTTCGCGGACAGGCTTCAAAATTGTTTTGGGGGTAATCCCGTGTTTTTGATTGTATTCAAGCTGGAGAGTACGTCTTCGTGCGATCTCTTCTGTTGATGCTTTGATAGAATCAGTCATCTTGTCTGCATATAAAATGACTCGCCCTTCTGTATTTCGTGCTGCGCGTCCCATTGTCTGGATGAGTGAGATTCGAGAGCGCAAGAACCCTTCTTTATCAGCATCAAGAATCGCTACCAACGTTACCTCTGGAAGGTCCAAACCTTCTCGCAAGAGATTTACTCCTATTAAAACATCAAATTCATTTTTTCGCAGATTATCGAGCACGTCAGATCGTTCCAATGTGTGAATGTCTGAATGCAAATAGGCGGCGCGTACCTGTTGCTCGGTCAAATACTCAGTCAAATCTTCTGCTGTTTTTTTAGTGAGCGTGGTGACGAGCGTTTTTTGTCCTTTAGCAACTTGTAGTTTGATTTCTTCGATTAAATTGGGAATTTCAGTTTTTGCTTCTCGAATCTCAATTTGTGGATCCACAATCCCTGTGGGTCGTATTAATTGTTCCACGACTTTAGACCGTTCAAGCTCCCATTCGTGAGGAGTGGCTGAAACATAGATGATTTTTGAGGGCATTTGATAAAACTCATCAAACTTCAAAGGTCGGTTATCAAAAGCCGAATTAAGACGGAACCCGAAATCAATTAGTGTTTTTTTCCGTGCATGATCTCCGTTAAACATGCCTCGAATCTGAGGAACGGTCATGTGAGATTCATCTATAAATACAAGAAAATCGTCTCCATATGCGTGAGTGAAATAATCAATAAGACTGTACGGAGGATCTCCTGGATTTCGGCCGTCGAAATAGCGTGAATAGTTTTCGATCCCGTTTACATACCCCACTTCTTTTATCATTTCTAGGTCATAATTTACCTTTCTTAGTAAACGTTCTGCTTCCAATAGTTTTCCTTGAGACTTTAAGTGCTTGTGTTCTTTAGCAAGATCTGAGCGAATTTGTGCTTCAGCTTTTCGGACCGCTATTGGATCAGTGGTATACAGCTTCGCAGGATAAATGGTTGACATTTGAACGGATTCTCCGACTGCTTTTCCTGAAAGAGGTTCAATGGAAGTCAAGGAAACGATTCGTCCAAATTCTTCTGTAATTCGTAGCGCAAAGTCTTCGTAGGGAAGATGTACATCCATCGTATTACCTCTTACTCGGAAAGTTCCGCGCGTAAAATCAAACTCAGAGCGTTCGTAGAGGAGCGAAGTCAAGCGAACCGATAATTGTTTCCACTCGACCATATCCCCCACCTTCAGTGTGAGCATTTGCTTTCCGTATTCTGCAGGAGATCCAATATTATAAATA